>CAYMPA010000005.1:0-52781 GCA_964392105.1 uncultured Enterobacteriaceae bacterium | reverse complement strand
CCTCGTGTGACGAGACGGGCATAGCGATATACGATTCCGAGGCAGGTCTACTTGCGCATAATCTTTATAGCCAGGTTGATTTGCATAAAGTATACGGTGGTGTAGTGCCCGAACTGGCCTCCCGCGATCATGTGCGCAGGGTGTTACCGTTAATAAAAAAGACGCTGGCGGAGGCAAATACTGAACTAGGATCGCTAGATGCCATTGCCTATACAGCGGGACCTGGCTTGATGGGAGCACTACTTGTCGGTACTGCTACTGGTAGAAGTCTGGCTTATGCATTGTCGATACCGGCCATTGGTGTTCACCACATGGAAGCGCATTTACTGGCGCCCATGCTGGAAGATGATGTCCCACAATATCCCTTCCTGGCATTACTTGTCTCAGGTGGTCACACGCAATTAGTTCATGTTGCAGGCCCAGGAAAATACAAAATACTCGGCGAGTCAGTTGATGATGCAGCGGGTGAGGCATTTGATAAAACAGCTAAATTACTGGGTTTACCCTATCCTGGCGGTCCTGCAATATCAGCATTAGCTGAAAAAGGTGATAGTAAGCGCTTCCATTTCCCCAGACCGATGACGGATCGTCCTGGTCTTGATTTCAGCTTCAGTGGATTGAAAACTTTTGCCTTAAATACGGTAAAAGCAGAACCCGATGATGAGCAAACAAGGGCCGATATTGCCCGGGCATTTGTCGATGCGGTAGTTGATACGTTCATAATTAAATGTCGCCGTGCTATTAAGGAAACGGGTCTGAAACAACTTGTCGTCGCAGGTGGTGTAAGTGCCAACAAGCAGTTGCGTGAAGGTTTGATTAGTTTGATGAACGAGGTAGATGGAAAGGCTTATTTCCCTAGAGCTGAATTTTGTACTGATAACGGGGCGATGATTGCTTACGCAGGTTACCTGAGAATCAAGACAGGCCAGACAGAATCCTTAAACTTCCAGGCGAAGCCCAGGTGGCCGATTGAGAAACTCTAGATTCAAACTTGTTCTTGTTTTTGTCCAATCTTATCTTCTGTACCCGCAAGTAGTTTTCGTATATTTGATTGATGTCTCCATATCAGGATAGCAACCATCAATATATGGCATATCAGATAATCAGTATTTTGCAAAATAAACCAGGAATATAACGGCGTTAACAATGCTGCAATTAATGCTGATAGTGAAGAGTAACGAAAAAGGAGAGCGGTAAGTATCCAGGTAACGACATAAGCAAGACCAAGCAACCAGTGTGTCGCAAAAAGAATACCAATTAAGGTCGCAACACCTTTACCACCCTTAAATTTAAAAAAGATCGGGAACAAATGGCCAAGGAAAGCAGCAAGTCCGCACAGGGCAACAATTAAATCAGAGCTGACAATGGCTTTGGCGAGTAATACCGGTATGACACCTTTTAATACATCACCGGCTAAAGCCAGGATCGCTACCTTTTTGCCATGTAAACGCATGAGGTTGGTTGCGCCCGGATTTCCTGAACCTTCGGTCCGGGGATCAGCCAAACCAGATAATTTGCAAACAAGGATGGCAGATGCGATCGAACCCATTAGATAGGAAAGCAGGACAATTGAAATATTGATTAACATGGGGTGTATTGGAATCGTATCGAGTTTTCAGGTCAAGCTAATCATAAAAATATGAAGAAAATTAACTTTTCATCTGTCACACTTGACCGCCATGGAAGGCGGAAATACTTGCAATGCAGGAGCAATTGCAAGTGCAACTTTCACCGTAGAAAAATCATCGAGTGATGCAGCATGAAGCAATTTGTTGAATATAAACACGATATAGAGAATGAATTATATGGATATTATTTATCTTAGAGATCTCAGGATCGATACAATAATCGGAATATATGATTGGGAGCGCAGGATGAAACAGACCATCATTCTCGATTTGGAGATGGGGACTGATATTCGTCAGGCAGCGAGCAGTGACAATATTGACGATACTTTAAATTACAAGGCCGTCGCAAAGCGGTTGATCAGTTTTGTTGGTGAGAGCGAATTTGAATTGGTGGAAACACTGGCTGAGAGAATTGCCGAGATCATAATGACAGAATTTAATGTTCCCTGGTTACGTCTATCATTAAACAAGAAAGGTGCTGTTCGTGGAGTCAGGGATGTTGGCGTTATTATTGAGCGCGGCAGCAAAGAATGACGACGACTCAGGTTTATCTTGGTATCGGTAGTAATATCGAACGGAAAAAAAATATTTGTGCTGGTGTTAACGAACTTAAATCCCGGTATGGTGAATTACAAATATCACCTGTCTATGAAAGCAAGGCCTTTGGATTTGATGGTGATGATTTCTACAATCTGGTTGTAGGATTTAAAACAGATTTCAGTATAGATGAACTGGAAGTTCAATTGCGCGAGATTGAATATCAGTTTGGACGGAAGCGAAACGAAACACACTATTCATCACGTACACTCGATATTGATTTGTTGTTGTATGGAGATCTGGTCTGCGATAAGCATGAGCTTCCCAGAATCGATATCACCAATTATGCATTTGTGTTAAAACCCCTTTACGATCTTGATCCAGATCTTGTTCATCCTGTTATCGGTGAAACAATCGGTTCACTTTGGAAGAACTTCAACAAGAAAGAACATTCGTTAAATACAATTACACTTAAGTATTAGTTCATGATCAATATTATCTGTTTCGGTGATTCAATTACTGAAGGTGCCGAATTTCCTGTTAATGCTCGTTGGACCAGCCTGTTACAAAAAAAACTGGATGCAGTTAAACCAGGAGTCTTTGAAGTGCATAATCGAGGTATTAGTGGTAATACCAGCGTCCAGGGATTTGATCGATTGCGATCAGATATATTGCCATTATTGCCCGGGGTATTACTAATTCAATTCGGGTTTAATGATGCGAATGTCCATGATTTTTCAGTTGAACCACGTGTCGGTTTGGCGAAATTTGAAAAAAACATGAAAGAATTTCATCGAATTGCCAAAGCTCAAAACAGTTTACCTATTTTTTTATTGAATCACACGATTGGGGAAGTTGATGGCAAGCAGGGAAACAGTAAAAGCTATAATGAAAACGTCGCACCATATAATACTGCTATTCGAAAGATTTCAGGTGAACTGAATGCCCTGTTGATTGATATTCCTTTACAGATGTCTACTCGAGGAATCAGAACGGAAAATTTTGTGACAGGAGATCAAATTCATTTGTCATTGGAAGCTAATCATGATTATGTAAATATAATCTATGCTGGTCTGAATGAATTTGAACAATATATCTACTTATCATAGATGGAATTTTTTTCAGAGACTGTAATAATAAAGCCTGCAAACACTGGAGCCACAACAAAATGAATTTCAAAATCTTTTCAAGATTATCTCTGATCGTATTAATAACACTACTAATTGCGTGTAATGCTTATCAGACCAGGAAGAAAGTTAATAGTCTGGAAGATACAATAACCAATTACGGTGTTGCGTTAAGATGGGCGGAGTACCAGAATTTATATAGTTACTATGTTTCACCTAATGGCACCCAGCCACCTGCGAATATAGACGGGCTTCAAGATATCAGTGTAACCGGGATTGAGGTAACAGAAAAAATAATCAATGAAGATCATACCGAAGCCAATGTAAAAACTACTGTAACTTATTTCATGAAGACTCAAGGAAGCGTAAAAAAACTAAAACTGGATCAAAAATGGTGGTACAACGAAGCTAATAAACAATGGCTTATTGACGGAGAATTTCCAAAATTCTAGATTGAATATTATGAGTACAATGTTCTTCCGCCATCAACATTAATTATCTGACCGGTTATATAATCTGCATCTTTAATCAAGAACATGACTGCTTTGGTTATGTCTTCCATGCTACCGGCTTTTTTCATTACGGTTTGATTCAATATAGCTTGCCTTGTTTCATCATCCATTTCGTCATGCCAGGTTATTGCGCCCGGTGATATGGCATTTACACGAACGGCTGGTGCCAGCTCTTTAGCCAGAGATTGGGTCAGCATGACAAGTCCGGCTTTTGATACGCTATAAACTGAATGATTTGCTAATGGTCGATTTGCATGAATGTCAGTGATATTGATAATACAACCATTATTTGAACGTAGTGATTGTGCTGCGAGTTGGGAAAGGAACAGAGGCGCCTTAAGGTTGGTGTTGATTAATTCATTCCATTGCTTATCACTTAAAGTATTAAGAGATGTCGGGTAGAAGGCTGAAGCATTATTGATTAATACATCGATACCTCCTTTAAATTCAAGTGCAGCATCGATCAAGGCAGCATAGTATTCCTTGATTTCGAGGTTTGCCTGTATAGTGATGGCAGAATCATTCCTGATTTCGTTTAATTTTCGTACCAGTTCATGGGCTTCTTTTGCGGAAGTATTATAGTGAACAATAACGTCCATACCGGCCTTATGTAGATTTTCAGCTATTGCTGCACCGATACGTTTTGCTGCGCCTGTTATTAATGCAGTTTTGTTAATCACAAATATTAATTCCTGCTGAATGCTGTGTTGAATGATTTCAGAAACAGAATAACATGGCAGTTACATCCTAATAATCTCAGTTGAATGGCCCTTAAGCATAATGATGCGTAAAAAATTTGTATCTTACAATAAGTTAGCTCTTCAACTACAGTGTGAAAACACTTACGCATTTGATTGCATAATTTTCAGGCTCAGTTGCTTGACGGCAAAAGCCTTGCGTAGAATGACTATGCGCGGCTTTTTAGTCGGCGCAACTGAGCCTGAAAATCACACACTCAAACGCGTTCAACTGAGATTATTAGGATTATGACACAATCGAAACCATTAAAAATTGATTCCGCATTACCTGTTCCAGATCAGAATGCACTGGTACAAAGTGAAAAATTGGTAGCGCATATTAAAAAGTTTATGTATGAACAGGGGGGTGTAATTGGTTTTGATCAGTACATGAATATGGCGTTATATGAACCGGGCTTGGGGTATTACAGTGCAGGTAGTCGTAAGTTTGGTCCTGAGGGTGATTTTGTTACTGCACCGGAAATATCGGGACTGTTTTCTCAATGTCTGGCACATCAGTGTGCCCAGGTATTAAACGAGCTTGAATCTGGTATCATCCTGGAACTAGGCGCTGGTACAGGCGTAATGGCCAGGGATATATTGCTGGAATTGGAAAAACAAAATTCACTGCCTGAAGAATATTTCATTCTTGAAGTAAGTGCCGATCTAAAACAAAGGCAACAAGCATTTTTAAATGAATCAATCCCTCATCTTATTGAGCGGGTTGTTTGGTTAGATACATTACCCGAGAAAGCAATTACAGGTTTAATACTTGCGAATGAAGTACTCGATGCCTTACCGGTGCGACGCTTTAAAAAAGCTTCGGGTAAATATAAAGAAATGAAAGTTGGGTTGGATGATAATGAATTTACCTGGATTGATGTTGCTCCAGAAACATATCTGGTAAAGGCATTGGAACAACTTGAACATGAGTTAACAGATCCTTTTCCTCAATATTATATTTCTGAAATAAATTTGGATCTTGATAAGTGGTTAAGTGCATTAAAAGAAGTCCTGGAACGTGGTGTGATGTTATTAATTGATTATGGTTACTCAGCATCAGAGTATTATCATCCAGATAGAACTGATGGTAGTTTGTTATGTCATTATCGTCATCGAGTACACGCTGATCCGTTTTTTTATCCCGGTCTGCAAGATATCACGACATCGGTGAATTTTACTGCAGTCGCAGAATGTGCAGACACACTGGGATTAAATGTTGATGGGTATACAAATCAAACCTATTTTCTTTTCGGGTGTGGTCTTGAGAGTCTGGTTGCTGATATGAATTCACTGGATATCAAGTTACAAACAAAATTAGCACAACAAGTACGAACATTAACGATGCCAGAAGAAATGGGTGAACGTTTTAAGATTATGGCATTAACAAAGAAATACGATCTTTCCTTGGAATGTTTTTCTATAATGGACCAACGAGTACGACTTTAATTGAATATGTCATTTAACAGGCAGGTATCACTTCTGGTTTTTATTTTGATGTTTTATGGCTGTAACAATGAAATTGTCAGAGAGAACAAGCCTGTCGATGAAGGAACAGGAATATCTCAAATTGCTAAATTAGATATTGACAATGTATTGGATGTTCATATTCGTGAATCACGCAGGTTATTACGTGAATTGATGATTAAACTTTATAAGCGTAATCCGCGTGAACTCAAAAAGTCGGAATTAATATTACCAGAAGAACATATCGTCAGGTTGTTTGATCTCGAACATACCTGGGATTTTCCGGAGCTGGAAGGGAAGTATGATGTGGACTTGATCAAATTAACATTTAGTGAAGAGTACCAGGGTGATCGTGTATTTGCCTTTATTGCGGGTCTCACGTCAATGATCATGAAGTCTTATAATTACAAATCCGAGTTTTATATGTTTGATTCAGTTGATCCACAGAAGTTATATAACTGCGCACGTAATATAGAGATCGCAGTCTGGAAACTGAGTCATGATCTGGATTTGAATGGTGAACCATTTCTATATAGTAATTCCTTGCCAAATGAAAAAGTCATAAATCTGAGTTATGAACGATTATTTGGTAAACTTATTGCTACACAAGATAATATTACGATTATCATAGCTGGTAAAAAGAATAGAACGATTAAAACTGTTATTCAAAGGATGGCAACAGCCGTTTTCCTACCAATATAAATTGCCTATTTTCATGAATTGTTACGCACATCCATGTGCTTCACCCTTCGGGCCAGCCTGCGGCTGTTCAAAATCGTTCCATACGATTTTATCTCAAAATTTAGCGTCTTTTGGCCAAGGATGGCCTTATCCTGCGAGCGCAGGGACCGCGGTACCCCCTTGAGGGGTGTGCGCAGAAGCAGGGCGCTTCATAAAAATATTTCAATTTAAATAATCTATCTTTATGCTTTATCTTAATTTTTAAAACCACATAGGATTTTAATTGGATTTAATACAACTCATCATTCTTGCATTGATTCAGGGAATTACTGAGTTCTTGCCTGTATCAAGTTCGGCACATCTTATTCTTGTACCGTTATTAACCGCATGGCAGGATCAAGGCCTGGCTATAGATGTTGCAGCTCACCTTGGTAGTTTGTTTGCGGTTGTATTTTATTTTAGAAAAGATATCTCGCGTATATTGATTGCTGGGATCGATTCAATTGTGAAACAGGATATCAGTGGAACAGACAGTAAATTATTCTGGTATCTGGTTATCGCCAGCGTTCCTGTTTTGGTAGCGGGTTTCCTGTTTAGAGATATAGTCTCAACTTATTTGCGCGATCCATTAATTATAGCAGCAGCATCTATCGTGTTTGGGCTATTACTCTGGTTTGCTGATGTAAAAGGTAAACGGCTACGCCAATTAAATTCAATAAACATGCGTGATGCGATTCTGATTGGTCTGGCACAAGCCCTGGCATTAGTGCCCGGTACATCGCGTTCAGGAATAACAATGACTGCAGCACTGATGTTAGGACTGGATCGGATAAGTGCGGCACGTTTTTCTTTTTTGATGGCAGTACCAATTATATTTGTTGCTGGTGGCTATGAATCATTAAAGTTGATTCAAATGAGTGCAGATGTGGATATCGTAAACTTTATTGTTACTGCATTTCTTTCAGCAATAAGTGCATTACTTGCAATTCATTACTTTCTGCAGTTTCTCGATAAAATTGGTATGTTACCGTTTGTGATTTATCGGGTTGTATTGGGAATAGTATTGATTGTAATGTTTGTTTAGCCGCTATCTTCTAAATATTATTTCGTCTGATGACGAGCTTGCTGCTCTTTCGCACACCCCTCAAGGGGGTACCGCGGTCCATGCGATCGCAGCATAAGTACATCCATGTACAAAACTTTTCTTAAAAAGAAGTAACCAGAAAATCTTTCCCCTAATGTCATGACCTTTGGTTTCCCTCGTCAGTGCTCTGTTTCTGGCGGTCGCTGTCACGCAACATCCTGTCGCGAGCCAGCTCAAATGAACGTCCTGTTCATTTGTCCTTGAAACATATCATTTCCTTGGCATGACAAAAGGGGGGATATAAAAAATGTATTAGGTGCCATAATTCATAACCACCGCCGTACTTTGCCCTTATACACCAGGTATTCCTTGCCAAAAAGCTCCTCTAGAAACTCTTCCTCGCGGGAAATGAACTGGTATTGAATTAGCCACACGAAAATGGGAATGGGAACGAACGAAGCTGCACTGCCAAGAAGTAATGCCATACCAACGAGTGCCATAACCATACCCAGATACATTGGATTGCGGCTAAACCGGAACAGCCCACTTGTTACAACTACAGTTGATTTCTCAAAAGGAACTACGGGGGTTCCAGCTCTCGAAAACATACCAGCCGCCAATGCAGCAACGCAAATTCCGCCAACTACGAGCGGTACCCCGACATATCTCAAAGGTGTTGAAAGCAGTTGATGGATTGGGGCGAGATAGTGCAGCGCGATCATCACCATGAGCGAAACGAAAAAATAAATTGGCGGATAAGGTTTACCTTTATATTCCACGAGTGCCTCTAGTCATCTAACTAGGGTTTATGGGACAGTTTGTCCATTAAACTTATATAGTGGGACAAAAGGGACATTGATAAAAAACTCCCCATGTTTCAATTGCTTGAATTACGTTGAAGTATAAAGTGCTATTATGAAATGTGTCTACTTTCATTTTTCATTATGAAGGTATCTACATATATTTTTTATATTTTCTATTCGTTGTTTTTTTATTTCTTGTCCCAGGGCTTTGCCTTCCAGTCCTTGTTCTTGTAATGACTTTCCATCGACATCGTTTGCAGCTTTCAATGCATTTTGAAAGTATTCTGCCTGTGGGTAGTCTCTATCTTCAAGACCTGCTCGTCCGCGTGCATCGGCTTCGCAGGCAATTAAAAATTGTTCAAAACGTTCCGGTCTTCTGAAGGCATCAAGTTGTTCCAGTTTTTTTAATATTGTTTCAGGTTTCATTTCCCTGATGCGATGGCAGTCGAGATGAAACATTGCAACACATGATGCGAGTTCACGATATTTGTTTGGAATACGATAACGTTTACAAAGCTTGTTTATTATTTTTACACCACGTCCTTCATGGCCATGATGACTTGGCAATTCATTCTTTGGTGTTGTTGCTTTACCCAGATCATGGACTAGTACAGCAAAGCGTATCATTGGATCAGCTGATAAGCGTGTTGATTGATTCAAGCTCATAATAGTATGCAAACCGGAATCGATCTCGGGATGATATTCCTCAGGTTGTGGTACACCAAACAGGGATTCAATATCAGGAAAAAGTTTTTCCAATGCAGTACATGAACGTAAAACTAATATGAAGCGTGCCGGGTACTTTCCCCCTAAGGCTTTTTCCATCTCTGTCCAAACTCGTTCAGGAACCAAAGTGTCCAATTCATCGGATGCTGAGATTTCTTTTAAAAGAGACATTGTTTCATTAGCGATCTTGAAACCAAGGCTTGCAGCAAAACGTGCTACACGTAATACACGTAACGGGTCTTCCACAAATGCAGGTGAGACATGACGTAACATTCCTTCTTTCAGATCAGCTTCGCCATTAAACGGATCGATAAGATTACCTTTTTCATCTTCGGCCATGGCATTAATGGTCAGGTCTCTGCGTTGTAGATCATCTTCCAGAGAGACATCCGGTGATGTATGTAAGGTAAACCCTTTATAACCTTTACCTGACTTACGTTCGGTGCGTGCAAGGGCATATTCTTCTTTTGTTTCTGGATGAAGGAATACAGGAAAGTCTTTGCCGACGGCATTAAATCCATGATCTAGCATCTCTTCGGGTGTTGCACCCACGACAACCCAATCCCGATCCTTAACCGGGATCTTGAGTAGTTTATCACGTACGGCGCCACCGACTAGATAGGTTTGCATACTACCAGGTAAATAATTAATAACAGGTTAATGATCTTGCCTGCGTTCAAATTGAACAACAAGTCTCTTTGATTGGAAAATAAGTAAAAGGTTTAATGTCGGCGAAATTCGCTGCGAAATAGCGAGTATGCTGAACGGCAAGAGGTATTCGTTAAATATTGAGGAACGATACTTTCGATTGCAGTCGCTTCAATATCATAACGTGCCAGGTCGTGCACATCGCAGATACTATCCGTTTTAGCGGACAGATAATTATCTGTTGAAAATGGTTTGCCTGGCACGAAATCAAACATGGCAGCTTGTATGCGAGAAAAAATATCATTTAATGGAATGATTGTTCGTTTTATCCCAATTGTTTTAGCAGTGTAATTTACCAATTCTTCCAATGTGTATGTCTTTGGACCACACAGCTGATATTTTTTATCATAACTATCGGGGGTTTTGATTGAACGTGCCATCATCTCAACAACATCTAGCACATAAACGGGTGCAAATATTGCGTCGTAGCAAGCCAAAGGAAATAATAGCGGTGTGATTTTTAATAGCTCTGCAAAGCGATTAAAGAAACTATCGTTTTTGCCAAAGATAACTGAAGGTCGAAAACTGGTGACGTGTATTCCTGCCGTGTTTGAATGTAATAATTCCTCGGCTTCACCTTTTGTTCGTAAATAATGACTTTTACCGTTTACAGCATCTGCATTCAGTGCGCTCATTTGCAAGACACGACGTATACCGTTCTCATGACATGCTGCTAACAGGTTTTCTACCAGTTGGACATGCACATGCCTAAAACCACTCCCACTGTTTCCTTTTTCGTTCAGGATGCCAATCAAGTTAATAACAGCATCACAATCGACAAGATGGTGCTTAAGTTGTTCCGGGTCATGAACATTTGCTTCCACCAAATCAAGCCCGGGTAACAAAATTAGGTTGTCTCGATTATATTCACGACTGCGTGTCAAAACTTTTAGTTCATAATCTTCTCGTGACAAACGATTACAAAGTGAGTGACCAACAAAACCAGTGCCACCCAGTATCGCGATTCGATTAATGAACATGCAGGTTATCCGATATTTTGACAGCTGTGCAACTCAGGTTGGCAATCAGTTTGCCCTTTGGTGCTGTTACAAGTGCCATACGCTCTTTTATTGGTTTAATCTTATTTCCCAGACGCCAATCATATATATTCGCAAAATATAATACGCGACGTACATATTTTCGGGTTTCGTTAAATGGTATTTGTTCTATCCAAACGTCGGGTTCATCGCAACCTTGTTTGGGTAACCACTTTAAGACTTGCTGTGGTCCGGCATTATAGGCTGCGGTAGCTAAAACAATATTACCGTCAAATTTATCCAGCATTTGCTTCATGTAAGCACTACCGATAGGTATATTGGTTTCCGCCTGCTTGAGTTTGCTGGTCTTAAATCCTTTCAAGCCGATTCGTTTTGCTGTAATCCTGCCGGTCCTCGGCATGATCTGCATTAAACCAAGTGCTCCTGCTGGAGATCTTACATCTTCAATAAAGGCACTCTCAGCACGGACCAGGCCATACACCCAACTTTGATCAATACTCCGTTTATTTGCATATTTGTTTAGGAGATCATCAAATAGAATCGGGAAACGTAATATCAGGTCATCAAAGGCCTTGGCTCGGCTCATGGTGAAGATAGCCCTGTCGTGCCAGCCCCATTGGGTTGCCAATGCAGCGGCTATTTCCATTTGATAGGTGGTCATTTTGTTCAGTGCATGATGCCATTCGCGTCTTGCCTGATATCCCATATCAAGTTTATAGAATTCATATGCACGTTTGATGGCAGGTAACGACTCAATACGTGCAAACTCTTCTAAATTTTCCGGTAAGGGATAATGATTCATGTGATAAGGCGCATTAATCTTATCGGCTGCAAGAAAACCATAGTAATCACGTTCCTTTGACAATTCTCTATAGATATCTTTCGCCTTATCTGGGTCCCCTGTCTCTTCCAATGCACGTGCATGCCAATAGCGCCAGCGAAGATCAATATCGATAACGGGTGCCTGGCCTGTTGTCCACTTTCTTAATAAGGGCCAGTCATGATTTGCTAATGCTGTGCGTAGGCGATAATGAAACACTTGATCATCAACATGATAACTATCAACCTGGTCGAGTAATTGTGCAGCTAATTTGCTTTTGCTTTTTGCAGCTCGAATAGCAAGTGTACGATCAATTTCTGCGACCTCACCTGGCATAAATGAAAATTGATCCTGGAGTGCATCTAATCTTTTGACTGCCTTTTTTATATCCCGTCTTGCCAGGTGCAATATACCGTACGCCAGAATTTCTCTTGTAATAGCAGTGTCTTCAAGTTTTGGTTTGTGAGTATGTTTATAGGGATTGTTGTGTATTTGTATCCATTTCTTTGCAAGAACCTGATATTCAGGATCCAGGCGTCTGGATAGATAGCTTACCAGACTGATTTGATTATTTTGCATGGACAAACGTACACGTTCCCACACCAAATTGTTAGTCATCAAATCACTTTTATATAAAAGCGCAAATGCCGGATCACATTGTGGGGGAAGTGATTTGCCGGTAAGCCAGATCGAGCGAATATCTTCCAACAAAAACACGTCGTTATTTGTTTTCATTCTGGCTTGTATTTGATAACACTGCATTGTGGTATCAGATTGTGGAGTGTAACTATCAAGAAATGTTTGCCAATGGCCGCGTTTTACCAAAAGCTTTAACCATGATGTTCGTAAACTACCTGCCATTGGTAAGTCGCCATAACGTTTCAGGAAATCAATCATATCTGCATCTTTCACTTTCCAAAGGCGCTTTCGCAGATACTCGTAGCGTAAGTAGGGATAGAGTGGATAATCATTGAGTGTATTGGCAATTTTACCGAAGGTTTTATATTGCTTTGTATCTAATGCCTTTTTTGCAGCGAGATAATCTTTACGTTGAGATTCAAGAGATTTTGCAAAAACAGGTGTTGTTATAAGGATAAAAAGAAATAAAAAAAGCAGACACAGGGCTTGCTGCTGCTTATGTGTGACCCAAGCGGCCTTACTGGCCATTTCAAAACTGGCAGTTATTTGCATTTAAATCAATATATTCAAAAAGACGTTAAGAATTGTCCTTATTTAGTATTAAGTTGGCAACATTTATTCGCTGATTATGGTTAACATAGACAGCTGATAAATCACTGCAGATAACGTGCCGTTCCTTATGAACTATTCAAGGTATAACATGCCGTACCTTATAAATTATTCACGGTACAATGTGCCATGCTTACAGAAATAACCATACAAATCATAGCGATTTATGCACTGACTGGCATTTTTGCAGGTTTAATGGGCGGAATGCTGGGTTTAGGCGGCGGTATTATTATTGTTCCAGTTTTGCATTATATATTTATTCAACAAGGATTTTCGTCATCTATACTGATGCATCTGGCTGTCACTACGTCATTGGCAACGATTATAATTACATCCATGTCTGCTACTTATGCACACCACAGAAAAGGGGCTGTGTCATGGCCTACGGTAAATCGCTTTGCCCCGGGTATCCTGATTGGGGCTTGTCTTGGTGCAATATTGGCTGATTCGCTCCCAAGTAATGTGCTACGAATAGCATTTGGTGTGTTTGAGATATTAGTTGCGATTCAAATATGGTTTGAGTTTAAACCCAGGGCGCAAACAGCATTACCGGGAACGACGGGGTTGGTTAGTTCCGGTGTTGGTATTGGTCTGCTTTCAACCTTATTGGGTATTGGGGGCGGGA
The DNA here is from genome assembly GCA_964392105.1 of uncultured Enterobacteriaceae bacterium. Lineage (GTDB taxonomy): Bacteria > Pseudomonadota > Gammaproteobacteria > Eutrophobiales > Eutrophobiaceae > UBA7359. Next base: position 39,080 of record CAYMPA010000005.1, on the reverse strand, counting down.
CCCTGACCGTACCATTTTTGTTGTGGTGTAATGTAAATATACGAAACGCCGTTGCAGTATCTTCAGCATGTGGTTTCCCTGTGGCGGTCGCAGGGACTACTGCTTTGATAATTGCCGGATGGGATAATCTGGACATTCCTGCAAATTCGTTAGGCTATTTATATTGGCCAGCAGCACTGATTATCATCGCAATGACTGTTTTCTTTGCACCTATGGGCGCTCGCCTGGCACATTATCTTCCGATTCCAACCTTAAAACGTGTCTTTGCAGCTTTACTTATGATTGTTGGATTACGCATGCTTGTTCCGGTGTGATTACGTGCAAGGACGCACCAATGCCGCGAAGACAGGAGTCGAGAGCGGCCATCTTGCCAACTCGTGCAACATACGGGTCTAAAATTATGCAGCTTGTTTGGGATCAATACTGGTTTAAAAAAACTGAATTCCAGCCTGATATGTTGCCGGGTCAAGATCACGAACATGATTCCCTTACAGAAGAAAATAAAAAACTTTTTTGTAATTTTTGTAAAAATCACATAACTAATATTGATGAAGCAATTTCAATGGATGGTGCACATACACATACGTTTACAAATCCAGCCGGCTTTATCTATACCATTAATTGTTATCGAACTGCGCCCGGTTGTGCAACACTGGGTGAAAGTACTAATGAGTTTACCTGGTTTAGTGGCTATGAGTGGCAATTAGCGATATGTAATTCTTGTCAAGAACAGTTAGGTTGGCTGTTTAGTAATGAACAACAATTTTATGCATTAATTAGTGATCGTTTAACACAGCAACTATGATTTATTTATGGGAACATCGAGACTCTCCGCATTGTAGAAGGGTCATCGTGTCTCTTTACGGAGAATAAGATCCTGGATTCCGCAGTAGAATTAGTGGGACTAAACAAATTATTCTTTTATTAAGTAGCATAGTGAATTATAAATTGTACATATCAAATAATTGTGACCACCTACTTTATAGCACGTCCAAACACGCCTACCGCTTGTCAGTGAAAAGCAGCCATAGAATGGCTATGACTGCGCTTCTAGACGTCGCGCTATACTTGTTTAGCCGCACTCTAAAGCAGGTTCTACTACGGAGTCCAGGATAGATGGCCAAGGCAATTTGGAATGATGTGGTGCTGGCGGAAAGTGATGCTTATGAAAAAGTTGAGGGGAATGTTTATTTCCCACCCGATTCGATAAACAAAACTTATTTTAAAGAGAGTGATACCCACACAAGCTGTGCCTGGAAAGGTATTGCCAGTTATTACAATATTGTTGTTAATGATCAGGAAAACAAAGACGCTGCCTGGTACTATCCGGACCCAAAAGACGCAGCTGAAAATATTAAAGATCACATTGCATTTTGGCGTGGAGTTAAAGTTTCAGAATAGATATAAACGACTATTTATTGTTCAAACAAGTTATTTGAATCCGTTTATGCGTTGTCTATACTTTTATTAAGGATAAAAAATAACTTAATAATCTGCGGGAGATAAATAATGTATACACTCGTCCATAGCAGTGAGATTGAGCCTTATTTGGGCGATATAGATATATCCTCTCTGCTCTATGCTGCAAGACAAAGTAACGCAGAGCATAAAATTACAGGTATTCTCTTACATATCAATGGTAAATTTATCCAGGTTCTTGAAGGTGAAGAAACATCAGTTAAAAAGCTCTATGAAATTATAAGCAGAGACAGGCGTCACAAAAACCTGAAGGTCTTATTAGAAAAGGAAATTGATGAGCGTCAGTTTGATGGTTGGTGTTTGGGGTTTAAAAATATCACTGAAGACGAATTAAATGAACACCCGATATTAAAGTCCTTTGTTGAAGGTCAAATCTCAGATGATATTAGTGAAATATATGACTTTTTAGTTGGACTAAAAAGTGATCAGGAATGTTGCGAGGCATTTTATTAAAGGTACTAATTTTTTAGAAGCACCTTAAACTATTTATTATTTTTACATGCATCTGCGAGTTTTCTGGTTTTAACCAGGCCCTGTTCTATTTCTTCACTGTTCCATCCTGGACCAAACTCCGGCCAGCCTTGCGCATGTTGGCAAATAATATTGCTTAGAAATTTAACATGTTCAGGGCGTTCATTTAATGCAGGTATGTAACTGAAGGATTCTCCACCTGCTTCGATAAAGAAACTTTGATTCTGCATATTGATTTCTTCCAGTGTTTCCAGACAATCTGTCGAGAACCCCGGACAAATTATATTAATGCTTTTTATTCCATTAGTTGCAAGTGATTTTACGGTTATATCGGTATAGGGTTTTAACCATTCTTTTGGACCAATACGAGACTGGAACGTAATCAACCATTCCTCCTCGTTCAGGTTTAATTTTTCAGCAACAAGACGTGCTGTTTTATGACATTCACAATGGTAAGGATCACCAGCAAGAAAATAGTGTTTAGGTAATCCATGAAAAGAAAATAACAACTTTTCAGGTTTTGGATTATCTTGCCAATGCTGTTCAATACTGTTTGCTAGTGCCTGAATATAAGCAGGGGCATCATGGTAGTGATTGATCATTCTTATCTCAGGTAGCCAACGCCATTGTTTGAGTTGAGCTACAATTGCATCAAAAGTTGATGCTGTTGTTGCAGCAGAATATTGTGGGTAGAGTGGAAATATCAGAACCCGTTTTGCATTCGCATCTCGTAATTTTTCCAGTCCGTATTTAATTGACGGGTTTCCATAACGCATTGCCAGCTCGACTTTCACTGGTCCGGGAATTTGTTTATCTAACAAAATCTGAATGCCTTCAGTTTGTTTTCTGGAAATAGTGAGTAAGGGCGAACCTTCATCTGTCCATATTCTTTCATAAGCTTCTGCTGAACGTTGTGGACGGGTGCGCAAGATGAATCCGTGAAGGACAAACCACCAAATAAATTTGGGCACTTCTATTACGCGAGGATCAGAAAGAAACTCTGCCAGATATTTTCTTAGTGCAGCAGGCGTCGGTGCATCTGGTGTACCCAGATTGGTGACCAGAATCCCGGTGCAGGGAGGGCTATCATGTTTATATTCCGGATTGCCTTTATAATTCATAACAACATTTATATAGGAGTAGGGCGTGTTTGTAAAAAATATTAATGATTGTCCTGAGTTTATTGCCAATGATGGTTGCAAGATACAAGAGTGGTTGCACCCTAAGAATGATGTTGTTGATCTACCGTATTCAATTGCAATGGCAACGGTAGAAGTCGGGCAACATAGCTATAAGCATAAACTTCAGCAAGCGGAAACCTATTTGATAACGGCTGGGAAGGGGTGCATGCACATTGATGATGAAGAGCGGAATGTTAGTACAGGTGATGCAGTTTATATCCCGCCATTATCCATCCAATGGATCGAAAATAATGCTCAAGTACCACTTTGCTTTATTGCTATAGTAAATCCGTTCTGGAGTAGTGAAGGGGATATGCGCATTGAATAACGAATCTCTGATTAATAGCACAATCGAGCGCATTGCTGCGTTGTTTCCTCGCTCGCCCCTCGTATATCTAAGTGATATGTCTCGGGTTCTCGCTGCGGGACGCCTTGCACTGCATCTCGCTATTACTTTTAATCAGAGGTTCGTAAATTCATCTTTCCCAGCTGGATTGACGATCATGTGCCTTTGAAAATTTAGTGAGCGTAACAATTAGGTGTATTTCGGAGATTGTTTTTCGCGTAGGAGTTTACGGTATTCATTATGAATCTTTTTACAACGATCCCCCAAATCTGACTCTTCATCAATATTATCAACATAAAATCGAATCATTGATCGTACTGATCCTTCGACAAGTATGTATTCTTTACTGCCTTCAGTCACTTTGGTTATTTTTCTTAAATAACGGAGCAGGAACCATTCCGTTGTATAGGCTTCAATCTCAACTTTCTGAATCTCTTTAATATGTCCCAGGACAAACAGACGAAAATCACCAAAGTATATCTTTCTCATGAGTGATTTGTTTGGAGATTCTCTAGTTTAATCCCGACTGTTTTCCAGAACAGAAATTCGCTCATCTAGTGGTGGATGACTCATGAATAAGCGTTTAACACCACTGGGCACACCACCGGATATACCAAATGCTGCCATTTCATCCGGTAAGGGTTGTGGATTGCTGACGTGTTGTAAGCGACGTAAAGCTGAGATCATTTTTTCACGTCCTGCTAAATAAGCGCCGCCGGCATCGGCCTTGAATTCACGACGACGTGAAAACCACATGACAATTGTACTCGCCAGAATAGACAAGATAATTTGCGCGAAGATTGTGCCAATCCAGAACCCGGGACCATGTCCACGTTCTACTTTAAAGACTACGCGATCGATCAAATGACCAATAATGCGAGAGAAAAAGATAACAAAAGTATTCACAACGCCCTGTATCAAACTGAGGGTAACCATATCGCCATTCGCAACATGACTGATTTCATGTCCCAACACGGCTTCAACTTCATCCAGGGCCATGTTTTCCAGTAAACCTGTACTAACTGCCACCAAAGCTGAATTTTTATTCATACCGGTAGCAAAGGCATTCGGTTGGGGTGAAATGAATATACCTACCTCAGGCATATCAATGCCAGCTTCCCGTGCTTGCATCTCAACAGTTGATACCAGCCATTGTTCTTGCCTGGTTGTTGGCGTTTCAATCAACTGAACGCCCATGGATTTCTTTGCCATCCATTTAGATATGGCAAGCGAGATCAAGGATCCTCCCATACCAAATACGGCTGAAAAGATCAGTAAGGCATTCAGGTTAAGTCCACCACCTTGTTGTTCGAGCATGCTGTCCACACCCAGCAAACGCATGCTGATACTCAGTACGATTATTATTGCCAGATTAGTTCCGAAGAAAAGTAACATTCGTAACATGTTTTTCAGGCTCCTTAGCTATGAGGTTTCCAAAGGGGGGAGAAGCGTAGCTCTTCACTTTGGCTGCCTGCGAAATACTTATTTCGCAGATGTAACATTTATTGATTATAGATTGTAGCGGATTGAAAAAATTCAATAGATTAAAACTTTTTTAAAACGACCATGGGTGAACTTGATAATGCCTTTCGTGTGCCTGATAAACCTGTTATGACAATAATGATGCCACAACTTATTGGTGCAATTACCCATATCAGTGGATTAACCGCGATATCAATATTAAACACAAATTCGGCAAGTACGAGCTCTATGATCGAAGCTGCAACTGCAGATAACAACCCTGTAATAAGTCCCAGACACATAAACTCAGCAACTAATCCGGAGACAATTTGTTTGCGACTTGCGCCCAATGCACTCATAAGTGCCGATTCTTGAGTTCGTTCCTCATGCGTACTTTGTAAAGCAGCAAACAAAACTGCAAGCCCTGTCAATAAAGTAAAGCCAAAAACAAACTCTATAGTTTTAGCAACTTGATCCATAATTACCCTGATTTGTTTCAGAATTGCATCAACATCAAAGATAGTAATGCTTGGGTAGTGTTTAACCAGTTCAATCAATAGTGAGTCTCCTGTTTCATGCAGATAGAAACTACTAATAAATGTCCCCGGGTAAGTTGTTAGTGCTTCCGGATTAGCAACGACAAAAAAATTAACATTGAATGAATCCCATTCGACACTGCGTAGATTGATAACTTTACCGTTTAACTCTTGTCCGGCAATCAAATACGTTAAGGTGTCTCCCTGTTTTATACTCAGGGTTTCAGCAATACCTTCTTCAACAGAAAAATAATTTACACTTCTAATCTCCTGTGGCCACCATGTGCCCGATGTCAGGAGATTGTCTTCCTGTATTGTTTCAGCATAGGAAAGATTGAATTCACGCGCAGCCAAACGTTTAGCACGGGGGTCTTTATAGTTATCAAGGTTAACAGGCACATCATTAATTTGAATTAAGCGTCCACGTATCATCGGGTAGAGCTGTATATTTATATTTATTGAATTTGATAAAAATGATCGAACTTCATTTACTTGATCAGGTTGTATATTTATCAGGAAATAATTGGGTGTTTCTTCAGGTAAACGGTTCTGCCAGTTCTCAAGAAGATCCGTGCGTATCAAGGTGATTAATAACATAACCGTGATTCCAGTGCCGATACCTATAACCTGTATCATGCTTTGATTTGAACGACGGGTTAAATTTGCCAATCCGTGACGTGCTTCCATCTTAAGCCTGGGTAGCATTCGTCTAAGTAAGTTAATCATCAGTCTGGCAGAGACTGCTAATAATATAGTGGTCATGAACAATCCAGTTAGTGTGTAAAATGTCAGGTCAATATTTCCTGATTGCCACGGGCTTAAAAGCACTAACGCGAGTACTGCTATAATGTAGATTACATAATTATTTAATGGCAACGGGTTTAGATCACGGCGTAATACACGTAATGGTGATACTTTTCTTAAACGTATCAATTGTGGTAAAGCAAAAGCCAAAACTGTCACTAATCCAGCAAGAATTCCCGAGAAGGCAGGTAATAATGAAGGCCCCGGTAAACTGCCATGTATCATTCCGATCATTAATTTATTCAAACCTTCCTGAGCAATAAAACCGATAACACAACCAGATAAACTGCATAACATACCAAGAATGATTAACTGAAACATATAAATTTGTGTTACTTGTTTCTGTTGTAACCCAAGACAACGCATGATGGCACAATTATCATAATGACGTATTGCATAACGCTGTGCCGACATGGCTATTGCAAGCCCAGCCAAAGCGATACTGACTAGCACTGCCAATCCTAAAAATTGTTCTGCACGTTCAAGCGCAGTTCCAATCTCCGGACGTGCATCTCTAATACCCTGGATACGAATATTATCGCTTTCGTTTTGTTGAATTTGTTCACGATATTGGCTTATTGAATCAGAATGTCCACCTAGCAGTAACCTGTATTGAACACGGCTACCCGGTAATATTAAACCTGTTGCATCAAGGTCTTCTCGATTCATTATTAAGCGAGGTGCAATATTAAATAGATCGCCACCACGATCAGGCTCATAGGTCAATATTTTATTGATAACTAACGGGATAGCTCCCAGGTTTATTGAATCACCCGTTTGAACATGTAAGGCCTGTATTAATCGACTGTCTATCCAGACATTACCTTGAGCAGGTATTGAATCAGTGACTTGTTCTTTACCAAACAAGGTGTCGGTTATTCGTAAATGACCACGAATCGGATAAGTTGAATCAACTGCTTTGACTTCGGCAAGCTCCAGTTTATCGTCTTTAACGACAATACTTCGGAAACTTTCATTAAGTGAATATACTAATCCTGAATCAGTTGCCTGATTAATGTACTTATTTGGAATTATATTTGATGAGATCAGCACAAGATCAGCTGCAAGCAATTCAGTTGCATGTAGTTCTGTTGCCCTGCGTACGCGATCAGTAAAAAAAGTGACTGATGTTAAACATGCAACTGCGATAAGTATGGAAATACCGATCAGTCTCAGTTCTCCGGAGTGACAGTCCCGTTTTAATGCAGTTAAAGCAAACTTAAACGTATTCATGATTAACTTTCGGTGAGTTGTCCACCGGTAATGACAATCTTCCGATCACAATATTTTGCTATTTCATTATCATGAGTCACCATGATCAGGGTTGTGCCGTTTTCATTATTCATCTTGAATAACAAATCAATAATACGTTTTGCGGTTTTCTGATCGAGATTGCCGGTAGGTTCATCTGCAAACAGGATCCGGGGATTGCCGGCAAAAGCACGTGCGATTGCTACACGTTGTTGTTCACCGCCTGATAGCTGATTTGGGTAGTGATGTAAACGTTCGGTCAGACCCACTTCTTCCAGTTTTTGTCTTGCCAGTTTTTCCGGTTGTTTCAGGTCAGCTAGTTCAAGTGGCAGGGCAGTATTCTCCAATGCGGTTAAACCTGGTAATAAATGAAAAGACTGGAAGACAAAACCAACGGATTGATTACGAATTCGTGCACGACCATCTTCATCCAATTCGGATAAATCAGTTCCGTTTAGAAGAACCCTGCCTGTTGTTGGCATGTCCAGGCCAGCAAGTAAGCCGAGCAATGTAGATTTGCCAGATCCTGATACACCAAAAACAGCTAAACTATCTCCCTGTTTTATCGACAAATTAATGTCTTTGAGGATAGTCAACGTTCCTTCCGGACTTGTGACTTGCTTTCCTAGTGCATCAGCTTGCACAATGTTTATCGAGTTCATGATTATGATATACCGAATTTTATTTTTTATTATTGTCTTTTTTGCTTTTCCTGTCAGTGCGCAGGCGAAGATATTACTTATTCTGGGCGATAGTCTTAGCGCAGCTTATGGTATGCCAGTAGAAGAGGGATGGGTATCTTTACTGGAACAACGAATACTCAGACACGAGTTGGGCTATAAAGTTGTCAATGCAAGCATCAGTGGTGAAACTACTCTCGGTGCAAAGACGAGGTTAAACAAACTATTAAAAGATAATCAGCCTGAATTGGTCATTATTGAACTGGGTGGAAATGATGGCTTACGTGGGTTCGCGCTTACAGAAATAGAACAAAACCTGGTTGATATTATTAAAACGATAAAACAGTCAGGTAGTAATGTCCTGCTTGTACCAATGCAATTACCACCTAACTATGGCGCTGCTTATAATCAGCGCTTCATATCTATTTATACTGCTGTGTCAGACACAATGGAGGTGAACATGTCAGAATTTATTCTATATAACATCGCACAACATCCTGAATTAATGCAGACTGATGGCATTCATCCCGTTCAAGAGGCTCAATCAATTATGTTGGATAATATCTGGCCGAGATTGCTACCACTGATAATCAAATGAAATACTGTTGTTTTTGTAGTTCCGAGTTAATTTACAAAATCCCCAATGATGATAATCGTCATCGTTATATTTGTAAGGACTGTGACACTGTCCATTATCAAAATCCCAAGATAGTTGCTGGCTGCATACCTGTTTGGGAGGAACAGATATTATTATGCAAACGCGCGATAGAGCCACGGTTTGGGTATTGGACCTTACCGGCGGGTTTTATGGAATTGGGGGAAACCAGTCTGGAAGCGGGAATGCGTGAAACTCTGGAAGAGGCAAATGCTCGGGTTGAGGTTCAAGACTTATTCGCCGTGTTTAATTTACTTCATGTTGATCAGGTTTATTTGATGTTTCGATCAAGATTGATCGATCTGGAATATTCACCGGGTGCTGAGAGTCAGGCGGTACTATTATTTAAAGAGGAAGATATCCCATGGGATGAGTTGGCATTTACAACTGTCAGGGAGACGTTAAAGCTTTATCTATCTGACAGAAGTCAGGGTAAGTTCCGGTTACATACTGGAGATGTCATAATAAAAGAGGGTGGTTATGACTTCATTGAAACCTTGGTGTAAGGGACGTAGTAAACTAAGTGTCTAAACTTCAACCCACATGCCATTGCTGGCTTCGTAACTTTTTCCTTCTGAAGTGATACGATCACCATTTTCAAATTCTTCATCATTCCAATAGCATTTGATATCGTCATCGGTTGTTAATACAGTAGCATCATTATCAACAGGTCCGGTAACTTTGGATGTATTTTTTGCTGGATCGGCGGCTTCTACTGGTTTTGGATCTGACATGGTTATCTCCCATACTATCTTTTGTGCTTATCATAATCCCAGAATATAGATTCTGCCAGTGATCATCACAAAAGTGTTTTTATTATCGTAGCTGTGCCTTATCGCCGATATATTTTAGGATGTCATCCGTCGAGTCTTTTTCACAATCAAAGATAGCGCTATTATCTGTTTTCTCTTTTGGTCCATTATCTACGCTACATATGCAGATTAAACCTGCCTGATTTAACAGTTTACTGACTTCTTCAATTTTACCTGCAATATCATCATGCTTAAGAACAGTACAGACGTGCCCCATATCAAATAGCTTACGTTCAAGCTCCTTTGCCGTGTGTAAATTGTTTTCTCCCGTTAACCATGCTGTGAAACTTTGTTGCCCATAACGGGCGATGCGCTCATCTTTGCAAACGGGATGAATTTCATCCTCCTCTGTTGCACCAATAATCATGCCGGCGCCGACAGTGACGTTGCTTAAACGATCAATAATGATGAACGAACCTGTTCCCTTACATAACCGGTATGAATCAAATACTACCGGTGAATTGACCGTGATATCGCAGTGGCCGATTTCATTCAAGTGGAGTTCATTAGTTTCTGATTGTTCCAGGGAATTGACATCAATGCGGTGGTGGATCTTTGAGACTGAGCCCGTCATGAGTTTGCTGGCAAGCCTGAGATAATATTGTTTGCCAATCACCATTGCTTGTTCGGTCATCCACACAATATTGGCTTCAAACTTGTTACTGGTTAGCGGGAGATCATCGCTGCGTACGATCATATCACCCCGACTGACATCAATTTCGTCTTCTAATGTCAGTGTCACCGCCATCGGTGGAAATGCCTCATCCAGTTCACCTTCATAGGTTACAATAGATTTAACGGTGCTGGTCTTTCCAGACGGGAGCACGGTCACGTTATCGCCTTTATGTACAATCCCTCCAGCAATAGTTCCGCAGTAACCGCGAAAGTCGAGATTCGGTCGGTTAACATATTGAACCGGGAAACGCATATCGGTGAAGTTTCGATCAGACACAATTTCGAGTGTTTCCAGAATCTCCATCAAGGGTTGGCCACTATACCAGGGCATTTTCTTGCTCAGATTCACTACATTTTCACCCTTTAATGCTGAGATGGGGATGAACTGCATATCGATACGATCCAGCTTGGAGATGAAATCCAGATAGTCATTTTTGATTTTGTTATAAACCTCTTCATCGTAATCAACCAGGTCCATTTTATTGACTGCAACAATGATGTGCTTGATACCCAACAAGGAAGAAATAACGCTGTGACGCCGGGTTTGTGTCTGCACACCGTTGCGGGCATCAATCAGGATTACGGCCAGATCGCAGGTAGAAGCACCGGTCACCATATTACGAGTGTATTGCTCATGGCCAGGTGTATCCGCAATAATGAACTTGCGATTGGCGGTTGAGAAATATCGATAAGCAACATCAATAGTGATCCCCTGTTCGCGTTCAGCCTGAAGTCCATCAACCAGCAAAGCCAGGTCGACCTCATCACCTGTTGTTCCGGATTTAACACTATCTGCAGTAATCGCAGCCAGTTGGTCCTCATAGATCATCTTAGAATCATGTAACAAGCGACCGATTAATGTACTTTTGCCATCGTCAACACTCCCGCAAGTCAGCAATCGCAATAGCTCTTTCTTTTCATGCTGCGCAAGATAGGCATTGATGTCGGTGCTTATGAGTTCAGATTGGTGTGACACTTATTAAATCCTTAACCTATATTGATTCTTTAACATTCGTTAATGGGAAGCGTTTATGTGTGTGATAGCGAGAAGCATTGCAAGGCGACCTGCAACGACGACTGCATGGACACAGGACGACTCCATGGACCTCGGTACCCCCTTGAGGGGTGTGGAGGAGGTAGAGAATGCCTGGAACACATTCTTGAGGTAGAGCAACGGTCGGGACGTTCACATGGATGTGAATGGTAGAGACGAGTCTGGAACAGAGACCGAGCAGTTGCCGAAACAACGCAGCAATGCGCTCGATAGTGCATACATAAGAGTTTTTCTAGAAATAACCTTCACGCTTCTTTTCCTCCATCGAACCAGCCTGATCATAATCAATAACACGCCCCTGGCGTTCTGATGTTTTAGTCAACAACATTTCCTGGATAATCTCCGGTAACGTTGTGGCGCTTGATTCAACTGCACCTGTTAATGGGTAACAACCGAGGGTACGAAATCGCACCATTTTGTTTTCAACTTTTTCACCAGGCTCCAGTTGCATACGGTCGTCATCAACCATGATATAGACGTCATCCCGTTTTACGACAGGGCGTTCCTTGGCGTAATACAACGGCACAATCGGGATTTTTTCCAGGTGGATATACTGCCAGATATCAAGCTCAGTCCAGTTGGACAGGGGGAATACGCGAATACTTTCACCCTTGTCGATTTTACCATTGTAGATATTCCATAACTCAGGTCGTTGGTTTTTGGGGTCCCAACGATGATTTTTATCGCGGAAGGAATAGACGCGTTCTTTGGCTCGAGATTTTTCTTCATCACGTCGCGCACCACCAAAAGCGGCATCAAACTTATATTTTCCCAACGCCTGTTTAAGTGCATCAGTCTTCATGATATCGGTGTGTTTTTTACTACCATGGGTGAAAGGACCGATACCTGCGTCAACACCATCCTGGTTGATATAGACGAGAAGATCCAGACCAAGCTTTGATACCATCTCGTCACGAAATGTGATCATTTCATGAAATTTCCAGGTGGTGTCTACATGCAAAAGTGGAAACGGTGGTTTGCCCGGAGAGAATGCCTTTAATGCCAATTGCAACATGACAGCGGAATCTTTCCCAATTGAATAAAGCATGACCGGTTTTTCAAATTCAGCCGCAACTGCGCGGATAATATGAATGCTTTCGGCTTCGAGTTGTTTGAGGTGTGTCAGTTTGTAATTAGTCATGCCTTACTTCGCGTAATGTATAAGGAGGCACAGGTCTAAATCTGCCCCGGAAAATTAAAAGCGGGGCATTATAGCAGATGACATAACTTGGGCTAGCGTATACAGAGACAGACTTAGACCCTCCCCGTCGTTTGAATAGGGCAAATGATCCAGAATTAAGTTTAGTGTCATTTAGCAAGTAAGCAACGAACTCTTGGTTCAATAACAGAAATCCTGTCATTACTGTCAGGTAAATTTCATTCAATTGGTATTGACAAGAATTAATTTTCGACTATATTTAGCACTCACTAGTAAAGAGTGCTAACAGTTTTGTTAGCTCTATATGAATCAACAGGTTAGGAATTAAGGAGGTTTACTTTAATGAATATCCGACCATTACATGATCGCGTTATTGTGAAACGTGTGGAAGAGGAAAAAACGTCTGCAGGCGGTATCGTTATTCCTGATTCAGCTACAGAAAAACCTATTGAAGGCGAAATCATTGCTGTGGGCAATGGCAAATTGCTGGATAACGGTGAACTACGTGCACTGGATCTAAAAAAAGGTGACAAGGTGTTGTTTGGCAAGTATTCCGGTACTGAAGTCAAGGTCAGTGGTGAGGATTACCTCGTACTGCGCGAAGACGACATCATGGGCGTCATCGAATAAATCATTTTTTATAAATTAATAATGGGTACTACTAATAATAGTGATTTATTTGTGAGAGCACGGAATGACGCTGCTATCGCGAAAAAAGTACATTTTTAGAGCTGCCCAATAGTCAGATCCCTTTTAGGAGGAACTTATCATGGCTGCAAAAGAAGTTAAATTTTCGGACGACGCCCGTTCGCGTATGGCGAAAGGTGTTAATGTCCTGGCGAATGCAGTAAAGCAAACGCTCGGCCCTAAAGGTCGTAATGCCATTCTGGACAAGAGCTTTGGTGCTCCTACCGTTACCAAAGACGGTGTTTCAGTGGCAAAAGAAATTGAACTTGAAGACAAGTTCGAAAACATGGGTGCACAGATGGTTAAGGAAGTTGCTTCCAAGACCTCTGATGTTGCAGGTGACGGTACTACTACAGCTACCGTACTGGCACAAGCCATCATACGTGAAGGATTGAAAGCCGTAACCTCTGGTACTAACCCAATGGATATCAAACGTGGTATCGATAAAGCAGTATCTGCTGTGGTTGAAGAGATGAAGTCACTTTCAAAACCTTGCGAAGACACCAAGGCAATTGCCCAGGTAGGCACCATCTCTGCCAACTCTGATGAAGATGTCGGTAACATCATTGCAGATGCAATGGAAAAGGTGGGTAAAGAAGGCGTTATCACTGTTGAAGAAGGTTCAGGTCTTGATAATGAACTGGATATTGTTGAAGGTATGCAGTTTGATCGCGGTTATCTTTCTCCCTACTTCATTAACGATCAGCAAACCATGAGTGTTGAACTGGAAGAGCCTTATATTCTTATACACGATAAAAAGATATCTAATGTTCGTGATATGCTGCCTATCCTTGAAGGTGTTGCGAAAGCTGGCAAGCCTTTATTGATTGTTGCAGAAGACATCGAAGGTGAAGCTTTGGCAACATTGGTTGTTAACAACATGCGCGGTATCGTTAAGGTTGCTGCTGTTAAGGCACCGGGCTTTGGTGATCGTCGTAAGGCAATGCTTGAAGACCTCGCAATCCTGACTGCGGGCACAGTAATCTCTGAAGAAGTCGGCCTTAGCCTTGAAAAAGCAGGTCTCGATGATCTGGGTAGTGCAAAGCGTGTCCAGATTACCAAAGAAAACACCACAATTATTGATGGTGCTGGCAAGACTGCGGACATCGAAGGTCGCGTTACTCAAATTCGTCAGCAGATTGAAGATTCAACCTCCGATTATGACAGTGAAAAACTGCAAGAGCGTGTTGCGAAACTCGCTGGCGGTGTTGCGGTCATCAAGGTTGGCGCTGCTACCGAAATTGAAATGAAAGAAAAGAAAGCACGTGTTGAAGACGCCTTACATTCTACCCGTGCAGCGGTTGAAGAAGGTGTTGTACCTGGCGGTGGTGTTGTACTGATTCGCGCCAGGGCTGCTATGAAGGTTAAAGGCAGTAACGATGAACAACAGATTGGAGTAAACATCCTGAAACGTGCACTTGAAGAACCACTGCGTCAAATCGTAAGCAATGCCGGTGAAGAAGCTTCTGTTATCCTGAACAAGGTTGCTGAAGGTAAAGGTAACTTCGGTTACAACGCTGCTACTGGTGAATTCGGTGACATGATCGAGATGGGTATTCTTGATCCAACCAAGGTAGCTCGTTTTGCATTACAAAATGCGGCGTCAGTTGCCAGTCTGTTGTTAACCACTGAAGTAATGGTTGCTGAAATACCAAAGGATGAATCTGCTCCTGCTATGCCTGATATGGGTGGCATGGGTGGCATGGGTGGAATGATGTAATTTCCCCAAAAATCCTTTTTATAAAAACCCGCCTTATGGCGGGTTTTTTTATATCCATGGATGGGCTTTCAGGATTCTCGTTCCAGACGAATCCTGAATACCTACGTCCATGTAGGCAATGTCGCGGAGGACACGACTGCATGGATGCAGGAGTTAGAGCGAAGCAGGAGCCAGAGCCGAGGAAGTCCGAAGCGACGATGTACAGGGACGTAATGTATGTCGTTTGTGCAGGACGCACACAAACGACTATATCCATGGAAGGACTTTCAGGATTCTTGTTCCAGACGAATACTGAATACCTACGTCCAGGTAGGCAATATTTCCTAATTATCAGCACCTTATCAAGAGTGCTAGCTTCCCTTTTTATAGATATTATTGATATGTTCTAAAGCACATTGAATTATTAACCGATAAAGGTAATAAGTGGTCGGTTAAAGACTGATAAAAGTAGTGACTGGAGGTAGTTATGTCGCACTCAGTTAATGATGTTAATTTAATCACTAACCTTAACGTAAATGAATACTTCAATGATGCTATTCATGACGCAATATCGCACCAAAGCGTTTATCCAAAAGATGAAACGGTTGTTTATATCGTTAACCTGTTAACTTATTTCACTCTTTCCGAAAATATTTATGAAGCAAGTCCAGAAGGACTCTCATCAAAGCCACTCGCATTAATCTATAAAGATGCAATAGAAGCAATATCATGCGAAGAACGAAACTCGCATCTAAGAAGACTCGGTGATATTGCTCTTTTTACTTCCGGATTTTTTGCTGCAAGTTTTGAAAAAAGTGCGGTTGGAATAGATTATTTCATGTCCATGGGTGGTAATGCCTATAATACATTGGCTGATAGTTATCCACGCACCTTTCCGGATAAAGGTATGCGTGAAGTATTTACTGATTTGGCTGAGCATTTCATGAATTATGTTGATGTCTTGACAGAAGTCAGTGAAAGTAGTGAATTGAATGATGATCGTGATGTTTTGTGTTTATACGAGACCTGGTTAAAGACTGGCAGTGATTATGCGCGAAAACGTTTACAAGAGAACGGTGTTCTTACATTCTCGTTCAGCCAGAAGAAACATTAATCAGGAGTACTACGATTTCACTTAACTACTTTCAGGCACGACTTCAATCAATTTATGAGATCGATATTAATCATTCTGTACATGATTATTTGATCACTGATAAACAGCTTGCTGATAATTTATTCAGCCATGTAAACATGCGTAACAACGATGAAAGATTATTAATCGCTGAGCATGAAGATGGACTGGATCTGTCTTTGTATATTTCTGCGGATGTGATTAAACATCTGCAATACTCGCATCCCAGTGAGTTACTGCATCAAGGTAAATATTCAGAATTTTGTTTAATGCTGGAAGGTGTGAGTCATTTTCTTTATATCATCTGGAATGCCAATCACCATAAGAAAGTAACTTTGCTTGAAATGGAATTACAAGCTGAGATAGATAAATTTGTTATGTTGCAGTCTTTAATTGATAGCGAAACTAATCTTGATGATGTTATCTCTCTGCGAAATTGGTTGTTTGATAAAAATGGATTTGATGAAATGTTAAATGATATTGAACTGGAACGTTATAAGCAGGCTAACTATTATGCCGGCAAATACTGTATGGGCTTGCAACAGCAATATAAGTTGTATGATTTGAATAATGATTTACTAAAAGAGTTGCGACGCTTTTATCGTTTAGGACAAGAAGACAAGATTAGATATATTAACCAGCTACTCTGAGTCCATTATCTCTTCATTGCATCGAAGAATTCAGCATTATTTTTTGTTGCTTTTAAACGCTCAAGTATAAATTCCATTGCGGCAAGTTCTTCCATAGGATGGAGTAACTTACGTAATATCCACATCTTTTGTAGTTCCTTTTCATCGGTAAGTAACTCTTCGCGACGTGTACCTGATCGGTTGATATTGATTGCCGGATAGATACGCTTCTCCGCTATAGTTCGATCAAGGTGTAATTCCATATTACCGGTGCCCTTGAATTCTTCGTAGATCACATCATCCATTCTTGAACCAGTGTCGACCAAAGCAGTAGCAATAATTGTCAGACTACCACCTTCTTCAATATTGCGAGCTGCACCAAAGAAACGTTTCGGTCTTTGTAATGCATTCGCATCAACACCACCTGTAAGTACCTTGCCAGAAGCAGGAATAACTGTGTTATAGGCACGGGCCAGACGGGTAATTGAGTCAAGCAGGATAACAACATCTTTTTTATGTTCAGTTAAACGTTTGGCACGTTCGATAACCATCTCAGCAACCTGAACATGACGACTGGCTGGCTCGTCAAAGGTGCTGGAAATAACTTCTCCTCGCACCGAACGTTCCATTTCGGTTACTTCTTCAGGACGTTCATCGATTAAAAGTACAATAAGATGGACTTCCGGGTGATTGTGAGTAATAGATTGTGCAATGCTTTGCAGGATCATTGTTTTACCTGCCTTAGGTGGCGACACAATCAAGCCACGTTGACCTTTTCCAATGGGTGAAGCGAGGTCAATAATACGGGGAGTCAGGTCTTCGGTACTGCCATTACCCTGTTCCAGGGTTAATCGGTCATGGGCAAATAGTGGCGTCAGGTTTTCGAACAGAATCTTACCTTTGGCCTTTTCAAGCGGTTCGAAATTGATTTCATTTATCTTGAGCAGGGCAAAGTAGCGTTCTCCATCTTTTGGCGGCCTGATCTTCCCAGAGATATTGTCACCTGTTCTGAGGTTAAAGCGTCTTATTTGGCTGGGTGACACATAAATATCATCGGGACCTGCAAGATAGGAACTGCCAGCAGAACGTAAAAAGCCAAATCCATCCTGAAGAATTTCCAATACACCATCTCCATAGATATCTTCCCCTTTTTTGGCCTGGGCCTTTAGTATTTCGAATATGACGTCCTGTTTTCGGGAGCGGGCTAGATTATCGAGGCCAAGATCGGAAGAGAGTGAAACAAGCTCTGAGGCTGGTTTTTGTTTTAGTTCTGTTAGGTTCATAGACTTTGGGCGTTAATAAAAGATGGATTTAGTTTGTTAACAGACGAGAATCGTCTGCAAAGTAATAACGAATTTTTTGTTGGTAATTTTAAGGGGGTTTGTTTTGGTTGAAAAGTTATTACTTAATCTACTATTCAAACTAGCACGCGTTTTGTCATTCGTCCAGTTAAATTTACTAAATAATGCCTAGATATTGGAATCGATAAAGGCTTCCAGCTGAGATTTAGACGCTGCACCAACCTTTGTAGCAACAACATTGCCATCCTTAAACAATATAAGTGTTGGTATGCCTCTGACACCATAAGTCGCCGGGGTATTTTGGTTGTCATCGATATTAATTTTGGCTACGGTCAATTTGTCTTTATATTCGCCAGCCAAGTCATTAAGTATGGGTGCAATCATTTTACAAGGGCCACACCATTCAGCCCAGAAGTCCAGAATTACAGGTTGTTCTGATTTTAAAACTTCATCTTCAAAGCTTGAGTCTGTAACATGCAATATACTGTCGCTCATATATTTTGTATTCCTTTGTATGTGTGAGGGTGCAATTTCAACGAAATTGAAGCTTAATTGCAAGTTTGTCGTTCACTCGCCTATAAGTTTCCGGATTATTAAATGACATCAAAAAGTGTAAGCACTCCTGAATTCACGCAATTCGCACTAGATAAACGCTTGCTACGTGTACTAGATGAAATCGGGTTTAAAAATTGTACACCAATTCAGGGAGAGTGTTTGCCTTTAATACTTGACGGTCATGATATTGCTGGTCAGGCACAAACCGGTACGGGCAAGACAGCGGCATTTTTGCTTTCAACATTTCATTTTTTGCTTATCAGACAGCCTGAAAAAAACAGCAATTTGCGTGCATTAATCATTGCCCCAACCCGTGAACTTGCCATTCAGATTCATAAAGATGCTGTAACGTTTAACCAGCATTGTGGATTAAGATTGGGTCTTGTTTATGGCGGTATTGATTATGAGAAACAACGTGCATCATTGGCCGATGGTGTGGATATCTTGATTGGAACGCCAGGTCGTTTGATTGATTATTTCAAACAGGGTGTATATAAATTAAAAAATGTAGAGATCGCTGTATTGGATGAAGCTGATCGCATGTTTGATCTCGGTTTTATCAGCGACATTCGTTATATCCTCCGACGTATGCCAAAGCCGGAAAAGCGTTTAAATATGCTGTTTTCAGCTACATTGTCGCATCGGGTAATGGAGTTGGCCTATGAACATATGAATAGTCCAACCCTGGTCAAGATCAATCCGGAACAGGTCACTGCGGATAAGGTAACCCAATTACTTTACCATGTTGCGAATAATGAAAAGATTCCCTTATTGCTTGGTTTGCTTAAACATATGGACCCGAACAGAACGATCGTATTTGTTAATACCAAACGTGTTGCTGAAAAGGTGTGGTCTTATCTAGAAGGTAATAAAATTCATGCCGCGGTGTTATCCGGCGATGTACCACAAAAGAAACGACAAACATTATTTAACCAATTCTCCAAAGGTGAGTTAAAAGTATTGGTCGCAACTGATCTAGCTGCACGAGGGCTACATATCCCTGATGTGAGCCATATCTTTAATTATGATTTACCGCAAAATTCTGAGGATTATGTGCATCGTATTGGCAGGACAGCGCGTGCAGGGGCAAGTGGTGACGCTGTTAGTTTTGCCTGTGAAGAATATGTTTATTCCTTAGTGGATATCGAATCCTTTATAGGTTATTCCATTCCTACTGCTTCTATAACTGAAGACATGTTGGCAACGCCAGCACCGCCGGTTAAAAGAAAGCATCATGAACCTCGACACTCCCACAAGAAAAAAAGTAGACGACATCGCAATAGAGCCAGACCCGGTAATAAAAAAGCCTAGGATAATAGTCGTTTAATCCATACTCCTATTGTATTGATCTCTTCAGTACATACGGCATGTTGCATTGTGTATTCATTCCATTCAACCGTATAACCATGATCTTTCAAGGTCTGACATGATGAACGACCTTGTTCAACCGGGATAACAGGATCGAATACACCATGTGCCATCATGACAGGTAAATCTTTATTACTGGAGGCTTCATCTTCGAGTTGTTCAGGCAGTGGCAAATACGAAGATATTGCCAGTATCCCGGCTAGAGGTTGTAAATAGCGTAATCCTGTATGCAGGGCAATGGCGCCACCTTGTGAAAACCCTGCTAGTATAATTTTATTTGCTGTTATACCTGCTCCAGTTTCTGCGTCGATATAATGATTAACCATGCTTGATGATTCAGTAATCGATTTACTGTCTTCCAGCTCACGCAGATTGGGCGATTTAACATCATACCAGGCACGCATACTCATACCGCCATTGATTGTGACCGGTCGTATCGGTGCGTTTGGAAAGACAAATCTAATACCCAGCTCATTGGGTAAGCCTAGTTCTGGCACAATAGGTTCAAAGTCATGACCATCGGCCCCCAGCCCATGTAGCCAGATCACGCTTGCCTTATGTGTGTCTTTTGGTTCAATTATTATCGCGTCTTGTTCAAATGACATAGTACTACTCGTATATAAATCCGGGTTAAGTTATTTTTAAGCATCAGATAATTTGTTATGCTCAATATTCAACAGTGCAGGTATCAGGGGACACCGTAATGAGCAGAGTTTACAAGATTAATTTATGTAAGGGTGTTTCCGAAAGTAATTTTTTATTCGTGAGAACAATGAACCTCGGTACCCCCTTGAGGGGTGAGCAACGAGCGCAGGACCGGAGTGTATATCCAATACATGAGGACAGCGTGCCCTCTGGGTATTCGAGCACGGTGCTGACGCAGTTATCGCGAATAAAAAACAGTTTCGGGGATGGCCTTAAGGTCGGGATAATCCTCATGGTTCTATCCTGTGTCTCTGCCTGCGGACAAAAAGGCCCTTTATACCATCCCGATAGAGAAAAAGTATCTTCATCTGATCTGCAAAATATTGCCTGAATAACATGTCAGATTTTACTTACCAGGACGGCCTGCTATACGCCGAAGGTGTTTCTTTGGCAGAAATTGCCACGCAGTATGATACACCTTGCTATGTTTATTCCCGTAATGCGATTGAATCCAGTTGGTCGGCGTTTGATTCTGCCCTGACTTCGCATCAGCACCTTGTTTGTTATGCGGTAAAGGCTAATTCAAATTTGGCAGTGCTCAATATATTGGCAAGATTGGATTCGGGTTTTGACATTGTTTCAGCGGGAGAATTACATCGTGTTATTAAAGCGGGTGGTGATCCGGCCAAGGTTGTGTTTTCCGGTGTGGGTAAACGAACAGATGAGATGGAATTCGCTCTCCAACAAAAGATCAAATGTTTCAATGTTGAGTCAGCGAATGAATTAATAAAATTGAATGCTGTTGCAGCAAATATGGATACTGCTGCACCGGTTTCTTTTCGTGTTAATCCTGATGTAGATGCTGAAACACATCCTTATATTTCAACCGGATTAAAAGAAAATAAATTTGGTATCGCTTTTGAATCAGTCAGGGCTATTTACCAGCAAGCTGCTGCATTGAAGAATATCAATGTCGTTGGTATCGATTGCCATATTGGATCGCAAATAATGAACCTTAGCCCTTTTCAAGATGCCTTACAATGCGTGTTGGTCTTGATTGATGAACTTAAAGATTCAGGAATTAAACTTGAACATATCGATATTGGTGGTGGTCTTGGAATTACTTATCAGGATGAATCACCACCAGCACCATCGGAATATGTAGAGATTAGTACTGAATTAATACAAGGCCATGATCTTGAATTAATCATGGAGCCGGGGAGAAGTATTGTTGGTAATGCTGGTGTATTAATTACTGAAGTTGAATATTTAAATGCAACGCCATATCATAACTTTGCCATTGTTGATGCAGCAATGAATGATTTAATTCGTCCGTCTCTTTATAACAGTTGGCATGATATTAAGCGTGTTGTTGAGGTATCGAATGCAAAAGAAGAAATCTATGATGTCGTTGGTCCTGTCTGTGAAACGGGTGATTTCCTTGGCAAGAATCGTTCACTGCGATTAAAACAAGGCGACCTGTTAGCAGTATGTTCAGCGGGTGCCTATGGTTTTACTATGGCATCAAACTATAATTCTCGTCCACGTGTTGCAGAGATTATGGTGGATGGGGATCAGGTTTATGAAATTCGGAAGAGGGAGAGTGTTGAGGATTTGTTTAATGGAGAAAGTTTGCTTCCTGAGTAATTCTTTACTTTCAAATGTTTCTTTAACATCTGGTTACGCTTGATAGCGTGTTACTTTCTCTTGCGTGCCCAAGAGAAAGTAACCAAAGAGAAGGGCACCCGAATACTTTGGCCTAACGGCTACCTTCGTCGGCGTGCTGTTATTACGGGTCGCGCATAGGCCCATCCCTGATCCGATGCGCTCATCTGTACATCCATGTACAGCTGACCCTATAACAGTTCACCTCCTCGGCAAAGCATAACGGGACTAATATATGGATGTGGTTATTGATAAAAGTTATTTGCAGAGTTCTTCTAAAGAATTTATCGTGAAATTATGTGATAGGCATCGAGTTATGATGTCGGATATATTATTTTATGAATTATTAACGACAGACGAAGAAGCTCGTCAAAGATGCTTTGCAAAAATACCAAATATTGAAAATCCTTTAGTGCTAATTCCTAACATAGGGACTCTTCTCAGGTTTGAAAACGAAATCAGACAATCAAGTGTACCCATATACAAGAGAAGATTAAATATTCAATTCAAGTTTAATGAGAATTTAGCATCTGGTGAATTCGAATTCACAGATGGTCAAAGACAGATTCGAGAAGACCAAATTAGGGAAGTTGAAGAAGATACCGAGTCTTTTATTGAACGCGTAGAATCACTCAAAGATATGTTTTCTGAACTTTCTAACTGTGAACAAAAGAATATACCGAAAGTAGTAGAAGTTCTTAAAAGAAGTGTCGCAACAAACCATAAGCTAATAAAAGAAATCTATGGTGGAACTATAGATAATGCAAACTACCCTATTAATGTCAATCCAGAGTGTATTGGTAGTATGTGGGTAATTTATAGGTGGCTCCAAGTACAACTTATTTACAGTTTAGATTTATATCGTAAATACCAAGGTAAAATTCCTGAAGATATTGGTGGTAAATTTCGGGAAAAAATGGAACATGATATGTTGGATTCTCACTATATAGTGCTAGGTATTCTATCAGGCGCACTAGCTAGCCAGGATAAAAATATTATAAACATGTATAAATTTTTAAATCCGAAAGGAATATTGATAACATAAATTTTATATCTTGATGTTTTATTTTCCCCTTATAACTTGCTGAGGCGTTGTTTTGTTTCAAGGTTGAGCAACAGGGATGTTGCGAAAGCGCATTAGGACAGGAGTCCGTATGCGCGGGCCGTAAGAAATAAAACAAGGATGAGGGTATCCGCAGGACAAGTTATTGGGGGTGGTTTTTCTTTTGGTCACTTTTCTTTGACCACGCAAAGAAAAGTGACTCGTCATCAGACGAAATTTGATCTTAAATAGAACATATATATTAAATTCAATTTAAAACTAAATATGCAACGCGTTCCTGAACCCGAATTAATGACCGATGAACAACAAGCCATCGCTTATGCTAATGCTGATTTTGAAGAACCCCATAATCATTTCATTGAATTATTAACAGCGTCTGTTGGTAAGGATCTGCCTGAATCAGGAATGGCAATTGATCTCGGTTGTGGTGCAGCGGATATCAGTATTCGTTTTGCCAGGGCTTTCCCAAACTATCAGATTGATGCAGTTGATGGTTCTACCGCGATGCTTGTTGAAGGTAAGAAAGCAATTGATAATGCAGGATTAACCCAACACATAAATCTGATACAGGCTTATTTACAAGAAACAACACTTTCTGATCAGGAATATGCCCTGATATTCAGTAATAGTATGTTGCATCATTTACATGATCCGATGGCGTTATGGAGCGCCATCAAAAGTGCAGAGGGAAGTCCTTCCATCTTTATCATGGATCTGATGCGTCCTGAAACTGACGAGCAAGTTGATAACCTGGTGGATGAATATGCCCGGGATGAGCCTGAAATTTTACAGCGAGATTTTCGAAATTCGTTAAAAGCCGCTTTCACTCCGGATGAAGTCGTATTACAGTTAGCCCCCGCCGGGCTTGAGGGACTCATAGTTACAGCGGTATCTGATCGTCATATGACGATTAGTAGTAAATAATAACGCACGAATATAGTGCGTATATAATTTATTTGCACCATATTAGTGCTTGTTGTATTTTGATTTAGGGTCTAACTATTTAATTATTCAGCATAAAATACCTCATTAGGGGTGGCATGCTAAATGCACTGGTCCTGAACCACATAAAAGAAGAAATGCAGTATTTAGTCCGGCCTGGGAGATGGCTAGAGGCTATCTGATAATAATATTTCGATGCGAAAAGGGTACTAATTTGAGAGGAATTTTGCGAACGATTGAGGCAAATAGTTATTCTATTTAACGAAATCGAATGTGAAATTACACCAAATAGGAACATTTGCAGCCGAAATCATTATTACCAGATAGCCTCTTGGTGTGGCTGATTCATGATTTTTGTCTTTAAAATTTTTAACCAATATTGACCGAACATTCAGACTGAGGAGAGAACAATGTCCGATAATGTAATGAAACTAATAAAGGAACACGATGTAAAATTCGTTGACCTGCGTTTTACTGATACCCGTGGTAAGGAACAACATGTCACCGTACCTGCCAGCGTTGTAGATGCAGAGATGCTCGAAGAAGGCAAAATGTTTGATGGTTCATCCATCGCAGGTTGGAAGGGAATTAGTGAATCAGACATGGTCCTGATGCCTGAAGCAGATACGGCAGTTATTGATCCATTCTTTGATGATATGACCTTGAACATTCGTTGTGACGTTTTAGAACCTGAAACGATGGAAGGTTATGAACGCGATCCTCGTTCATTAGCAAAACGTGCTGAAGCCTATCTTAAATCAACCGGTGTTGCGGATACTGCTTACTTTGGTCCTGAGCCTGAATTTTTTATCTTTGATGAAGTTCGTTGGGGTGATGATCTCAATAGCGCGTTTTATGAGGTCGATTCGGAAGAGGGTTGTTGGAACAGTGATCGCATTAGTGAAGATAATAATATTGGTCACCGGCCTGGTGTAAAAGGTGGTTACTTCCCGGTCCCACCAGTTGATTCCATGCAAAATATACGGTCAGCTGTTTGTACAACTCTGGAAGAAATGGGTGTACCTGTTGAAGTACATCACCACGAGGTAGGAACCGCAGGTCAGGCAGAGATCGGTACCATATTTAATACCCTGGTACGTAAGGCCGATGAACTGCAAATTCTCAAATATTGTGTAATGAACGTTGCCCATTCCTATGGTAAGACAGGTACTTTCATGCCAAAGCCACTGGTTGGAGATAATGGTAATGGCATGCACGTTCACCAGTCTCTGGCTAAAGGTGGGGAGAATCTGTTCGCTGGTGATAAATATGGGGGTTTGTCGGATCTGGCCCTGAATTATATCGGCGGTATTTTTAAACATGCCCGTGCTATTAATGCATTCGCCAATTCAAGTACGAATAGTTACAAACGCCTGGTGAAGGGTTTTGAAGCCCCGACATTGCTTGCCTATTCAGCCCGAAACCGGTCCGCTGGTTGTCGTGTTCCCTGGGTGTCCAGTCCCAAGGCACGTCGAATTGAAGTACGTTTCCCGGATTCTTGTGGCAATCCTTACTTTACCTTTGCCGCCATGATGATGGCAGGTCTTGACGGTATCCAGAACAAGATCGATCCAGGCGAACCACTGGAAAAAGATATGTATGATCTGACTTATGAAGAAGAAAAGGATATCCCGACAGTCTGCTACTCTCTGGAACAAGCATTGGAAGCGCTGGACAAAGACCGGGATTTTCTGACAGCAGGCGGAGTTTTTTCAGTAGACCTGATAGATGGTTATATTGATCTTAAAACGGATGAAGTTACGCGCCTGCGTATGACAACACATCCAGTTGAGTTCGATATGTATTACAGTCTGTAATACTATTGGTAAAATGTTCCTCTTTAAAACCCCCGATATCGGGGGTTTTTTTATTTACAGGGATGTAATGTCAGGATTTGTGTTCCATACAAATCCTAAGTACATACACACCCCTCAAGGGGATACCGAGGTCCCTGTAGGCAATGCCGTTTGTGCACGACAGCATGGACGCAGGCGGTAGACAACGTCGGGAACATGTTGTCGAGCAGCGTTTGAACTGATTGTCGTTGATGTTAGTCTTTAAGACTATGAATATTAGATCTCTATTCCTGGTGACTTTAGTATTTTCTCCTTTTGCCTATGCAGAGACTGTTTATAAAACAGTGGCTGAAGAGGGCAATATAATATTTTCTGATACACATACTGAAGGGGCTGAGGCTATAGAAATAAAAGAAGCCCAGACAATTACTATTCCTGAAACAAAACCGTTTGATTACATACCAGAAAAGGAAAAACAAACTGACGTTCAATATACTAAGCTTGTTATCACCAGCCCAAAAAATGATACAACCGTACACAGTAATGGTGGCAGTGTCAGTGTCGAAGTTAAAATAGAACCGCAACTTTTTGAAAAAGATCTCATTGTATTGTTCTTGGATGGAAAGCAGGTATCATCAGGAAGAGCAACACAGTTTTCACTGACTAATATTGATCGGGGCACACATATAATTAATGTTGCAGTGAATAATGAAAAAGATAAATTGTTGAAACGTTCTGACAAGGTCGTGTTTCATCTTCGCAGGGCCTCCAGCTTGTCTACAGCTAGAACGCCTAAAACGTCGACCACGTCACGGAATACTAACTCATCCCCTTCAAGTACGGGCATTCCTGTTCCATAATGATTGAGTGATATTGATCAATTGGTTATGCTAAACAGATGCGTCGAAAATATGTTCCAGACATTTTCTCGGTAACCGCTCGGTCTCTGTTTCAGACTCGACTCTACCGTTCACATCCATGTGAACGTCCTGGCATTACTCTGCCTCCTGCTTCCCTGCAGTCGTATCGCCTACATACCCTCAAGGGGCACCGAGGTCCCTGTAGGCGTTTAATTATCTTTTTCTTGGTCATTTTTTTTGCTGCCTCTGTAAATTCAGAAACGGTATATAAAACGGTGGATGAAGATGGCAATATAATTTTTACTGATAAACCTTCTGAAGGTTCCGAAGAGATAAAACTTAAGAAATTGCAGACAATAAAAAATCCAAATCCGGCCAAGTATAAACCGACCCCAAAACCGACTATTAAAAATCAAGACACTCGCTATGGTACGTTTCTTATTGCTAATCCGGCTGATGGATCAGGCCTTAGAAGCAATGCCGGTAATATCACTATTTCCGTTTCACTCGAGCCCCCTCTGCGTTCAGGTCATCAAATTGTCATTACCTTGGATGGTAAGGAGGTTTCAAATGGGTCTGCTAGTAGTGCTTCAGTTCAAAACGTTGAGAGAGGCGCTCATAATATTAGTGCAAGCGTTGTCGATGAAAGTGGTAAACAATTGAAATCGACTTCCAGTAGTTTCTCATTGCTTCGTGCCAGTCGTTAGCTTTTCAACACCCCCAAAATAAACTTCTGGTGCAGCACGATCATTTGCAATGCAGATGGTCTGCTTCTTGCTGCTATCAAATGTGATTAAATAATTATTATTATATATTAGTTCTAACTAATTGTTTTTTTTAAAATGAACACCAACTTCAGATTAATAGTAAGGATTAATACGTGAAAAACGCACTAAAACAGTGCAATAATGAACAAATTATGGGTCCTTCGACTGAAACGGCAGCACGGATACTTGAACATCTGGCAACGGCTGTATTGTTATTTGATAAGGATCTTCACCTGATTTCCATTAACAGTGCAGGTGAGGGTTTGTTATCAGTAAGTAATAAGCGTGTCTCGGGTATGACGTCTAGACAAATTTGGCCAAATTCGTCATTTTTCTATGAGGCAATTCAACGAACCCTGTTTTCAGGAAGTACCTGCATAGAACGGGGTGTAGATCTGATCCTGAATACTGACCAGAAAATTAAAGTGGATTGCATGATTACTCCAATCATGGTTAATGACGCAGCAGAAGAAATCCTGGTAGAACTGGTTGATGCAGATGCGTTTGTTCGTGTGATGCAGGAAGTAAATCAGCAGACTGTGCAGGAAGCTGCAAAAGAGTCAGTACAGGGCATGGCTCATGAAATTAAAAACCCCTTGGGTGGAATTCGTGGTGCTGCACAGTTATTGGAACGGGAACTGGATAATAAGGATCTACTTGAATATACCCGAATTATTATCAATGAATCCGATCGCTTAAGTAAATTCATCGATCGTATGCTGACGACAAGTACTCAGCCAGCGAAATCAGATATAAATATTCATGAGGTTCTTGAGTACGTTGTTTCCGTTGTTCGTGCTGAGAATTCACGTAGTCTGAATATCAAGAAAGATTATGATCCAAGTATTCCTAATATCAAAGCAGATCGCGAACAAATTATACAAGCTGTACTAAATCTGTTACGCAATGCAGTTCAGGCAATTGATGATGATGGTGTAATTACACTAATGACACGAATTCAACGCCAGGTAACAATTCAACATCGATTAAACCGGCACATTATTGAACTTGACATCATTGATGATGGTCCTGGAATCCCACCTGAAATCGAAACAGGTGCGTTTTATCCGATGGTAACTGGTCGCGCAGAGGGTACCGGACTTGGCTTATCTATCGCCCAACAACTCATACAATCACATGGTGGTTTAATCAACTATGAACGTAAAGACAGCAATACCTGCTTCAGCATCCTACTCCCAATGGAACAGAGCGATGAGTGAGAAGCAAAAAGTATGGATAGTCGATGATGATAAATCTATTCGTTGGGTTTTAGAGAAAGCTTTGCAAAAAACCGATGTAGATATTCAAAGCTTTTCAAATCCTGATGAAGTCTTAAAAAAGATACGTCACGAAGTACCGGATGTCATAATTTCTGATATTCGTATGCCCGGCATGGATGGGATATCTTTATTGGAGCAAATTAAACAACAGTCTCCTGATATCCCTGTCATCATAATGACGGCGTATTCAGATCTTGATAGAGCTGTATCTGCATTTCAGGGTGGGGCGTTCGAATACCTTTCTAAACCATTTGATGTTGATGAAGTTGTCAGTCTGGTTAAACGTGCTATTACACATAAACAAAAAAATAGTGTTGGCCCTGTTGCTGAAGCTACCAGTGAGAGTACACCGATCATTGGCTCAGCACCTGCAATGCAGGAAGTATTTAAAGCAATTGGTCGACTTTCAAGTTCTAATTTTACTGTATTAATTACTGGCGAATCTGGTACAGGAAAAGAACTGGTAGCAAGTGCATTACATGTACATAGTCCGAGATCAAATCATCCATTCATTGCAATAAATACTGCCGCGATACCAAAAGATTTGCTTGAGTCGGAATTATTTGGTCATGAGAAAGGTGCCTTCACTGGTGCAACTGCACAACGGCTGGGTCGTTTTGAACAAGCAAATGGTGGCACACTCTTTCTAGATGAAATTGGAGATATGCCTGCTGACTTACAAACACGGTTGTTACGTATCCTTGCTCAAGGTGAGTTTTATCGTGTGGGTGGACATATGCCGATTAAAGTAGATGTGCGGGTGATAGCAGCAACACATCAAAACCTTGAGCAACTTGTTAAGGAAGGTAAATTCCGGGAAGACTTGTTACATCGATTAAATGTAATAAGAGTGCATGTTCCTTCATTACGAGAAAGAAGGACTGATGTTGTTGAACTTACAAATCACTTTCTAAATTTAGCTGCCACTGAATTAGGCGAAGAAACCAAGCAGTTATTGCCTGAGACCGAGGATTATCTTGCAAGTTTATCCTGGCCAGGAAATGTCAGGCAGCTTGAAAACTTTTGCCGTTGGGTAACGGTAATGGCATCAGGTAGTGATATTCATATCGATGATCTACCACCCGAACTAAGACAAGATGCTGATGCAACAGAGATATCCGATGAATGGGAAACTACTTTTCGTAAATGGGTTGAATTCAGCTTGTTACAAGGTGATACAGATTTATTGCGAAATGCAGTACCGCGATTTGAATCAATATTAATTAAAGAGGCGTTAAAAAAATCAGGAGGACACCGCCAGGATGCTGCAAAACTTCTAGGATGGGGTCGAAATACGTTAACTAGAAAGATTAAACAGCTGAATCTTGATTTATGATTTAATTATTTTCGGAGCGGTGTATATACCCCGCTCCCGACCAAAGGAGAGAGTTGCACTTCCCCCCCCCCCTTGGAAACTCCATAGCTAATGTCACCACTGCTAACAGCGGTATAAAAAGAATATAGAAGTATTAAAATTGTTTTATTGCTGTGATATTTTAAGCCATTCAGCAACTTGCTTGGCGTAATAAGTCAAAATGCCATCAGCACCTGCACGTTTACAAGCAAGCAATGATTCCATAACCGTACTTTTTTCATCTAACCAGCCATTATTTGCTGCTGCTTTTAGCATGGCGTACTCACCACTAACATGATAAACAAAAGTGGGACGCCCGAATGTTGTTTTGATTCGATACACGATATCAAGATAAGGTAATCCGGGTTTGACCATTACCATGTCGGCACCTTCATTTAAATCAAGTTCGACTTCTGTTATTGATTCATCAGTATTGGCAGGATCCATTTGGTAGGTATATTTATTCCCGCTACCTAAATTATCAGCAGAGCCAACGGCATCACGAAAAGGGCCATAAAAACTCGATGCATATTTTGCCGAATAGGCAAGAATCTTTGTGTTGATATAGTTTTCGGACTCTAATGCAGACCGAATATGACCAATTCGACCATCCATCATATCTGATGGTGCAACAATATCTGCACCGGCTCCAGCATGTGACAGTGCTTGTTTAACCAGGACATCGACAGTTTCATCATTCATTACATAACCGTTTTCATCAGTTAAACCGTCTTGCCCGGAAAGTGTAAACGGATCAAGTGCGACATCTGTTATTACACCGAGATCGGGATATTGACGTTTTAATTCACGAACTGCTGTTTGTATTAAACCATCCGGATTCCAGGCTTCAGCGGCATCGTCACTTTTCTTTTCAATAGACACAACAGGGAATAGTGCAATTGCAGAAATTTCGAGTTCTATTAATGTTCTGACTTCTTCAAGCAATAGATCAATACTCAGGCGCTCTATGCCGGGCATTGATTCGATCGGCGTGTGTTGGTTATCACCTTCAATAATGAAAATAGGGTAAACAAGGTCATCCACAGTGATCATTGACTCGCGCATTAGACGCCGCGAAAAATCATCACTGCGCATTCTTCTTGGGCGTGATGATGGAAATGCCCCTTTTTGTGATTTTTCATTCATTATTCATTGAATTCATATTTTTGATAATTGTCTATTAGTGTAACTCAAAATCGATATTGCAATAAATCATAATAAGCGCTATTAGTCCCGGATGAATCAATTCCAGACGTTTTTCCTTGAACATGAAGCAACATTGAGAATGTATAGTTTCATAGTTTTAATATTCTTATTTATGGGTCTGGAACTTATCTGGCCCAGGCGGGCATCAGATGACAAATATCGATTCAGACGACATAATAATCTCATGTTGTTTGCGGTGAATATTATTGCGGTTCGATTAATATTACCATTAGCCACATTTGAAGTTGCTGTATTTGCAACTGAAAGAGAAATTGGTCTACTTAATCTAATAACGTTACCGTTATTACTGGATGTAGTGTTAACACTGATTATTTTTGATCTTCTTATTTATATACAACACGTCGTCTTTCATAAATTTAATTTTCTCTGGCGAATCCATCGAGTACATCATTCCGATCTGGAATTCGATGTGACGACAGGTATTCGTTTTCATCCTGTCGAAATCGTATTATCGATGTTATATAAACTTGCCGCGGTATGCCTTATCGGGCCAGTGGCGTTTGCCATCATCCTGTACGAAATTATGTTGAATGGGGCTGCATTATTCACACACAGTAATATTTTACTTAATGCAAAATTTGACAGATTTCTTAGAATGGTAATTGTTACCCCTGATATGCATCGTATCCATCATTCTGTCCTTAGAAAGGAAACGGATAGTAATTATGGCAATATATTTTCAATCTGGGATAAATTATTCAAATCATACCGGGCTTTACCAGAGGCAGGTTATGATGACATGGTGATAGGCCTTAAAGAATTTCGAGATCCATCATCAGGACAAATATTGCAATTACTAAAAAACCCTTTTATAGAATCTAGAAACCTCAGTTGACCGGCTTTAAATCGGTATAATGTATTGTAAACAGAAAACTAATAGTATTTTAGCTACTCACCTGTTGGGTGAGTCCGCCTACTCGTTTGATTGCACGTTTTTCAGGCTCATTTGCCTACAGGAACGTAGGTAAGTAGCATGAGCAGGACGCGGAAGCTTTGCTTGACGGCAAAAGCCTTACGTAGAATCGCTGGTTTTTGCTCCTCGGCTTTGACTCCTTGTGTCGCTCTACCTCCTGCGTCCATGCAGTCGTGCAAAACCAGCATACTGTACGTCCTGTACATAACTATGTGCGGCTTTTTAATCTGCGCAACTGAGCCTGAAAAACGAACACTTAACATGCCATTCTTTGTAAATGATTCATGGTGCAAACAAGTTAACGCCATGGATGGCGTGTATGCAGCTTTTGCATGGAGCAATAAAGCTGTCCAATTGAAATATCTAGGTTAAAGGCAGGTGAATTATGAATAAAGAAAATGCAGTTCTGGAACGTTACTCTGAAGGTGCAGGCAAGCGCCAGGAATCCTTGTGTTGCCCGGTAGATTATCAAACAGATTTATTAAAAATATTGCCAGAGGAAATAATTGAAAAAGATTATGGTTGTGGCGATCCGTCGCGTTATGTAAGAGAAGGAGATATTGTCCTTGATCTGGGTAGTGGTAGCGGCAAGATTTGTTATATGGCTGCACAACTGGTTGGTGAAACCGGCAAGATTATTGGCGTGGATATGAATAACAATATGTTAGCTCTTGCGCGTAAATATCAGGCAGAGATGGCAACAAAGATCGGTAGTGATCGAGTTAAATTTTTGAAAGGTAAGATCCAGGATTTATCTTTGGATATTGATGCTATGGAGGAGTGGTTAAAATCAAATCCAGTCACAGATGCAGATGGTTTATCTACACTCGAACATTGGAAATTAAAGCAAGTTCAGCAGTCACCTTTAATCGCTGATAATTCAATTGATCTGGTGATTTCAAATTGTGTTTTAAATTTGGTAAATGACGCAGAGAAACAACAATTAGTAAATGAAATATTTCGTGTTGTGAAACCCGGTGGCCGTATCGCAATTTCAGATATTATTAGTGATGACGTAATTCCTGAACATTTAAAAAACGATAAACAACTCTGGAGTGGTTGTATCTCCGGTGCGTTTCAGGAACTGGAAATGTTACAAATGTTTCATGATGCCGGTTTTATTGCTGTTTCATATGATAAGTGGTCAGAATCTCCCTGGCAGGTAGTTGAAGGCATTGAATTTCGTTCGGTAACATTGACAGCAATCAAACGAGAACAGACGGAGTGTATAGATAAAGGTCATGCGCTTATCTATCGCGGTCCATTTAGTTTTGTGATTGATGATGAGGGACATGATTTCCCCAGAGGTGAACGGATGGCCGTTTGTGAACGTACTTTTAATGTATTAAGTAATGAACCATATAAAGATGATTTTATCGGTATCTCCCCGTCAACTGAACGTGAACCGGTAAGTTGGTGTGCGCCTGCAGGAACCAGGCGACCGGCATCAGAAACCAAACAGGCAACCTATACAAATAGTGATAAATCATCCGGGTCATGTTGTTAATTTATTTGATCAGGATGATCTATTTTATTGCCAAATTAATAATAATAATGTGATTTGCTGTTTTGTGAAGCCAGATTGGAAACTTATCTGTCAGAGCGAAAGGTGAGCTTAATCATTTACTGAAAACGCACATCACCCGTGATAAGCAAAATACACTTCTCTTACCCATCTTTCTCAAGCTGTTGGATATATCTTTTACACTTGTCTTTCCCTGTCCATCACAAAGTGGAATAATAGTATCCAATTAGCATTATAAATAGATAATCATTATTCCATTAAAATCTTGTAAATTGTTGCCTAAATCAAAATAATATCAATAAATACAATAAGTAAAGTCGTATTTATGGATTGGCTTCATATTTGCTCTAAGTTGCGTGTTTAGGTGGAGAATATTAGCTGGGAGCGCCTGCTAAAAGAAAACGTCGTGACCTATCCATGTGCGGGTGATGACGATCCCGGTCAGGATATTGTCTTCACCGATGGATTCCCGATGGAAGACGGTCGCGGTATTTTCGTACCCGCATCGATCACGCCGAACAACGAACCACCGGATGAGGAATACCCGATGATCCTGAGTACGGCGCGCAACCTGGTACATTGGCACACAAGATCAATGACGCGTCGTTCCAGGGTGCTGGATGATTTGGAACCAGAAGCCTTCGCCATGCTTTGCAAAGAAGATATGGTACGTCTGGGACTGAAGCCCAGTGACTATGCCCGTATCAGTACCCGGCGTGGTTCTGTTGATATCAAGATTCGTTATGATTACAGGACCCCTGTTGGCGTAGTCAACATGCCTTTCTGCTGGAGTGAGGCACCGGCTAATTTATTGACCAGCACAAACCTGGATCCTGTCGGTAAGATCCCGTCGGCAAAATATTGTGCTGCACGTGTCGAAAAGATTACTGTTACAACATCTAAAACTGTTGACGAGGCATTAGATGAAATTACCGGGTAACTTGCATTACTTTCATGGCCACGAAAAAAACATCCAGTGCTAGTAATCTTTAGGCCCGGGATAAGGAGGATAAGATGAAGACAGTTAAACAGCTTGTTAACGGGAGGGAGATAAAATTACATGTTATCTCTCCGGATACGACTGTACAGGCGGCGATCCACATTATGTCCAGTGAGTAGATCAGTGCGTTACCGGTTGTGGAAAACAATAAATTGGTAGGCATGATTTCTGAACGTGATTATGTCAGGAAGATTGCTTCAAAAAAAATTCCTGCCTGGTCGGTAAAGATCCATGAGATCATGACAAAAGATGTCATAATGATAGATATGGACAGTTCTATTGCAGATTGTATGAGATTGATGACTACAAACCGCATACGCCATTTACCTGTTATGGAAGGCGATAAACTTACAACAATAATATCAATTACGGATGTTGTTTCTGCATTAGCCCCGGATGAAAACTAGAGCAGTAAACAGTAATTAGCGTCGGACATTTACTCGAAAGAAAACGGCAAGGTATTAACCATAAAATGTGATGGTACCGTTCAGGATACAATTAATATAATGGCCCTGGGAAATATCAATTCTTTACCGGTTGTAGATAATGATGGTTCTGCCTGTGAGACGGGAAATAAAGTTCATATAAATGTGGACTTGGTTTAAAAGATTATTGTTAATTGAATGTTTGAATAAAACTTAAATCAATAATCTGAAAACCTTTTTAACAAAAAACTATTCTATAGGAAAATTTATGAGCGCGACATTAATTGACGGTAAGGCCATATCTGAAGCCGTCAGAAAAGAATGGAAAGAGCGAGTTGACAAGCTTAAGGCAAAAGGTGTGCTTCCAGGTCTTGCCGTTATTATTGTCGGGGACAATCCGGCATCAAAGCTTTATGTCAATAATAAGGTCAAGGCTTGTCATGACCTTGGTCTGCATTCAGAAGTGCATGATATGCCGGAAGATTCTACTGAAGAGATGTTGTTGAAGCTTATTGATCAACTGAATAAGGCGAATAAAATTAACGGTATCCTGGTGCAATTGCCATTGCCGAAACATATCGATGAAAATAAAGTATTGGAAGCCATCAATAAGGAAAAGGATGTCGATGGTTTTCATCTCTATAATGTCGGCGCACTCATGACAGGTAATACGGTTTTTCCACCCTGCACCCCTTTTGGCGTAATGTGTATGTTGAAATATTGCAAGGTGCCAATTTCCGGGAAGAATGCTGTCGTTATTGGCAGGAGTAACATTGTTGGTAAGCCGATGGCAATGATGTTATTGCAGGAAGATGCAACGGTTACAATCTGTACATCAAAGACGAAAGATCTGGTACAACACACAAAACAAGCTGACATCCTGGTCGTTGCAACAGGAAGGCCGGAAATGATCAAGGCCGAGCATATCAAGGAAGGTGCAGTTATAATTGATGTTGGAATAAACCGTCTTGATAGTGGCAAACTGGTTGGTGATGTTGACTTTGACAGTGTTAAGGAAATAGCAGGCTATATTACACCTGTTCCTGGTGGTGTAGGACCAATGACGATCACAATGCTTGTTGCCAATACAATTAAGGCGGCTGAAAATAATAATTAGTTAGTTATTTATAAGTTCAGATTTTATTATTGGTGGAAATTCAGCAATTTTTCCGTCTAACACCCAGCCATTTATTAAAGCTGTTTCTTGAATATTGGAAATTCTATCCTCACTTAATGGATGTGTACTGAAAAATTCCGGTGTATGAATATCGAATCGGCTTTCTGTTTTTAAAAATGTTTTAAAGAGTGTGTCTGCTCCATTAACATGTCCGTAATAACCGGCTAATGTTTTTAAAGCAATTTCGTCAGCGCGTCGTTCCTGGTTCCTGTTAAAACCAAGCACTGTTAACGTTCCCGTATCAGTTATGACGCTACTAACAAATCGGTCAGTACTGGTACCAGCAATTGCAGTCAGAAATAATCCCACTACAACACCACGGCCCAGCGCAACAACAGGATCTCGTTGCTTAATATGTGCAATCTCATGTGCAACAACCATTGCTAGTGAATTTTCGTTTGGTAATAATTCGATTAATCCACGATAGATAGATATATGTCCTGCTAAAGTTGCGTATGCATTCTCAATTGGTTCATCGATATAATTTATTTTTATAGTAATGTCTTTAGGTAAATCAATATGTGGCAATAAGTTGTTGCTTAACTCATCAAGGTAGGATTGGATTTCAGAACTGCTTGTTTCAACATCGGTGATGTTGATGTTTTGCATTAATTGCTGTTCTATGGAGAAAGGGATATATACAGCCAAACGTTCTACAAACAGACCAAGTAAAAGTGCGCATAAAGCAATGCCACCTAACACACCCCCGGTTAATATGAGAAAATCCTTTAATGGGTGTTGTTTACTTGTATTAATTCCTTCCGGAATTTCAGGGTTGGAGTAGTCCATACCACACAGAAAATAAAGTTACAGAAGTTACAAAGAAAATACAGTTATTGTTTTCGTTGTGATCTTTGTGCTCCATCATATCACTACCTGTTACGACCAGTTATTAAGGGTATCTCCGAAAAATTACTATTTTCGGAGACACCCTTAAGATATTACCTATGATTAATCCTTACGTATTTTCAGATTATTCAGGCAGTAAATTATATAACCAGGCAAAGATAGCGCCACCGATACCGGCATCAACAATTCCATATAACGTTCCTATAATGATACTGCTAATACCTTGCATTGCTTCATAACCAGGATAGATTGATGCAACTACGGTCAGAAATATAACGCCATAATCAGGCCAGATTAAATTTGCTGCGCTGACCATAAGAATTGCCAGGCCCCAAAGAATGCTACAACTTAAAGCAAATTTCTTGATTGATAATTTCATGATCCCCCTCCTTTTTTTAAGTAATGATTCGTAACGCCAGGTAGGGTGCAAGATTAAACAGGATAATGCTTAATTTATAAAACGCTATTCCGCTATAATGGATGGCATCAAAACGTTCATTGTTGAGATAAAACCACTTGCTATGCATACGATATGTCCAATCACGTGCAAAGATTATAAAGGTCACCCACCATAATAATAAACCGAGATTGATAACTGTGCACCAGCCCAGAAAGCGAATGAGTAATTCAATAGTCATTATTATCCCTCCTCCTGATTATGCCATGAGTTTGGTATGGAAAATCTTTTTTTGCAAGGACGTAACGAATAAAAATTGATTCTGATCGACACTTGGTAAGTTCAGACGAAACAACCCATTGTTCCAGTTATGACCCATTAATGATTATCCGGGTTTGATTGAATAATTGCTGTGCCATAGGCCAATACTTCAACTGAGCCAATACTGTCACGTTGCCCTTTAGAAATAGATGATGTTTCCATCTTTACATTAAAGATATAGTTTGCACCTTGTGTCGCAGCTTGTTCTTTCATACGCAATACTGCTTCACGTCTGGCACGATCAATCAAGGTCTCATAACTACTGACACGACCACCAACAATAGCTCTTAATCCTGAAACAAATTTTTTAAAAAAGTCGATCGATACAACAACATTTCCACAGACCATCTGTGTCGTACATGGCATAAATTCTTGCGGTAAATGTTTTGTTGCAATTGCTGGTATATGTCTCAGGGAAAATTCACGATTGATTATTGATTTGTAATGCCGACTCTCAAGGTATTGTCCAAAAACAAAGCCGAGTGCAAGTAGTGTTAAAAACAGGATCAGATCGAACATAATGTGTTAATCCAGTTTAACTGCTGTGCCATAGGTAAACAGTTCGGATGCACCTTGTGTTATGGATGACGTTGAGAAACGTATATTGAGTACGGCATTGGCACCGATAGAGTGTGCCTGCTCAACCATTCGGTTGATTGCTTCTTCACGGGATTCATGTAGTAACTCGGTATAACCCTTAAGTTCACCGCCGAAGATATTTTTTAGTCCTGCCATAATATCCCGTCCTGCATGCTTGGCCCTGACCGTACTGCCCTGAACCAGACCAAGATGTTGAGTGATAGATTTTCCCGGCACACTTTCAAGAGTTGTTAATATCATTTAAACCTCCTGTTTTTTTACAGGTTATAGGATATAGGTTATAGAGGTTAGGGATAAGATGGCAGTAAGATTACACTCTTGCCTAGCCCCTAGCCCCTA
>CAYMPA010000004.1:0-53372 GCA_964392105.1 uncultured Enterobacteriaceae bacterium | reverse complement strand
CAGTAGGCGCTTTAGGCGAATCCTAAGTACCTGCGTCCATGTAGGCAATGTCGCGAGACGCCTATATGGATATAGGCGGTAGAAAATGTCTGGAACATATTTTCGAGGACACGACTGCATGAATGCAGGAGTTAGAGCAAAGCCGGGACGTTCATATGGATGTGAACGGTAGAGTCAAGTCTGGAACAGAGACCGAGCAGTTACCGAGAAGTCAAGCGACGATACATAAGAATAGTGATTAAACACATGCGAAGATCATTTTTATTAATCCCACTTAATCATAACACTGCATGCTTCATTTTTTCAGTGATGGTAACCATGCTGCTACCTGTCAGTGTTCAAGCAGATGACACTTCAATAATGGCCAAATTGGCAGTCCAGTCAATGTTACTTGATGGTGTCTCCAAAGAAGGTTTGATGACGGCAGTTGGAGAACGTGGTCATGTGCTTATCTCCTATGATGGCAAGAACTGGCAGCAGATCATCGTTCCTACAAGGGCAACGCTCACAGGTGTTTATTTCCATGACAAGCAGAATGGCTGGGTCGTGGGCCATGATGCCGTTATTTTACGAACAACAGACGGTGGTAAACAGTGGCAAAAAGTATATTACGATCCTGAAGGAGAAACCCCCTTGTTTGATATCTGGTTCAGAGATGAAAAACGGGGGATAGCAATAGGGGCTTACGGACTCTATCTTGTTTCTGAAGATGGTGGTGCAAGTTGGGTCATCAGTGAAATGAATGTCAGTACAGATGAATTAGCAGATGTTCCTGGAGAAGAAGAAATCAAAGCTGAAGACCATGATGATTTTCTCGATTCTTATGACCTTCATTTACACAGTATCGCTATATCAGACAACGGCAAGTTATATATTGCCGCAGAGGCTGGGAAGATATACCGTTCAGACGATTCCGGTGAAAGCTGGGTTCCTTTGGCACCACCTTATATAGGTTCATTATTTGGTGTATTGCCTGTTGCAGGGGACACCGTATTGGTCTTTGGTTTACGTGGGCATTTATTTCGTTCAGAAGATGCGGGTGTTAATTGGCAGGAAATTGAAACGCCAACACAGGAAATGCTGACAAATGGAATTATGATGACAGATGGTGAAATCTATATCACTGGACTGGGAGGAACAATCCTGAAAAGTAGTGATAAGGGGCAAAGTTTTGCTTTGCAGGAGCAGGGTCACCGGAATGGATTTATCGCAATCATTCAAAGTCCTGAAGGTGAATTGATCACAGTTGGTGAAAAAGGAGTCGGCCTGCTTCAGGAGGCAAGGTAATCCATGACTGATTCAAAAATAATAAGCAGTCTGGAAAAAATCCTTTTTAATAATCGTCCATGGGTGATAGGTTTTTTTGTCATCATCACATTACTTATGTTGTTCTCTGCAATGAAGTTGAAGGTAGATGCAGGGTTTTCAAAACTACTGCCCTTACAACATGAGTATATGCAGACATTTACCAAGCATCGACAGGAGTTTGGTGGTGCAAATCGTGTACTCGTTGCATTGATGGCAAAACATGGTGATATGTTTACACCTGAATTTTTCGATGCCCTGAAGCAGGCGACGGATGATGTTTTCTTTATTGAAGGTGTCGATCGTACCCGGGTTACTTCAATCTTTACGCCTAATGTCAGGTTCACAGAAGTTGTGGAAGATGGGATCGCCGGGGGAAATGTTGTTCCCGATGATTATGAAAACACACCGGAAGGTCTCACCAGGGTCAAAGAGAATATTATCAAGGCAGGTATTGTTGGCAGATTGGTTGCCAATGATTTTTCCGGTGCACTTATCAGTGCGCAACTCCTCGAGATTAATCCTAATACGGGAGAGCGACTGGATTATGTAGATGTTGCAAGACAACTGGAAGAGAACATAAGACAGAAATACAGTAGTTCTGATGTAGGCGTGGATATAGATTATCATATCATTGGTTTTGCAAAAGTGATTGGTGACATTACTGATGGTGCCAAACGTGTCGTTCTGTTTTTCATTATCGCTTTTTTCATTACAGCATTGCTTGTCTACGTTTATTCGCAATCACTTAAACTAACAATCATCCCACTCACCTGTTCACTGGTTGCCGTTGTCTGGCAGTTGGGGATACTTCCCCTGCTCGGTTTCGGGATTGATCCTATGTCGATTCTGGTGCCATTTCTGATTTTTGCCATTGGTGTGAGTCATGGCGTGCAGATGATAAGTTCCTTCAGGTCAGAAGTATTCCTCGGTAACAGTAGCATGGATTCTGCAAAGATCAGTTTCAGACGATTACTGGTACCCGGTGCAATTGCGCTGGCCAGTGATACGATTGGTTTTATCACCATCTTGCTAATTGATATTGAAATTATTCAGGAAATGGCAATCACAGCAAGTCTGGGTGTTGCTGTTATCATCCTGACCAATCTCTTCCTGTTACCGGTACTCGTCTCTTACGTGGATTTGGGTGAAAGCTATAGAGATAAACTGACGAGCCGCGCCCATAAGCTATTGCCTTTATGGAAAAAAATTGCATGTGTCTCGGAACGTGGGCCAGCAACAAAAATTATTATTGTTGGTTTTGTCTTGCTTGGTTTTGGTATCTGGAAGGGGGCAGACATCAGGATAGGTGATTTACATCGAGGGGTGCCTGAGTTGCATGGTGACTCTCAATATAATATCGATACGGATGTTATTGCTGACCGATTTTCCATCGGTGTTGATCTTATTTCAGTGATTGTTGAGACCATCCCGGAAGGGTGTATCAATTATGACGTAATGGATACGATAGATCGTTTTGAATGGGCGATGAGAAATGTAGATGGCGTACAATCCGTCATTGGTTTGCCTACAGTGGCCAAACGCATCAATGCAGGCTGGAATGAGGGGAACATTAAATGGCAGGTCTTGCCAAGAAATCAATCGGTATTGGTCCAGTCTGTCTCTTATGTACCAACATCCTCAGGCTTGTTAAATAGTGATTGCAGTGTCATTCCTGTATTGATTTTCACCAAGGATCATAAAGCTGAAACCATTAGTAATATTGTTGCAAACATAAAATCTTTCCGGGATGAGTTTGATTCAGATTCAATAAAATTCAAATTAGCCACTGGCAACGTTGGTGTGATGGCAGCAACCAATGAAGAAGTCGATGCCGCACAGTTTCCAATTTTACTCTACGTTTTCTCTGCAATTATCATTTTATGTCTGCTGACATTCCGATCTATCTCCGGTACCTTATGCATTGTCCTCCCACTGGCGTTGGTTTCATTACTTGCCTATGCTTTGATGACCATTCTGGAAATTGGCCTCAAGGTGAATACCTTGCCCGTTGTCGCGTTAGGCGTGGGAGTTGGGGTAGATTACGGTATCTATATATATAGCCGGCTGGATAGTTTAATTAAGGCTGGAAAATCGCTCACAGAAGCCTATATGCTAACACTACAAATCACAGGTGCCGGTGTCATTTTTACCGGGGTCACATTAGCAATAGGTGTGGTCACATGGATTTTCTCACCGCTTAAATTCCAGGCAGATATGGGTATCCTGCTAACTTTCATGTTCCTGGTGAATATGCTTGGCGCTATCTTGATGTTGCCGGCAATTGCAGCAATATTGATAAAGAAGCCAGTATCATTACTATGAAAATTTAAGCTTGAATGACCAGGTAAATTTAAAACGGGAAACAACATCGCCGTAACTATCGACACCGGTTGAGGTAACGGTGACTTTTTGACCCTCACCTGTTTTAATTGCAAGGTCAACGGTTTCTCTTAGTTTCCCACCTTCATCGCAGGTAAAGGTTGTCAGGGAATCCGCCTTTTTGACAAACTCTGTTTCGGCTCCTGTTATCAGCATCGACATAGGTGGCTTGTCTTCAACCGCAATGAAACCCAGCAACCCGGTCGATAATTCAGCAGCGCCCGCCTGGGCTGCAAAATAAATAGAACGAAACGGGTTCTTGCTGAACCAGGTATAAGGCAAGCTAACAACACCTTTATCCCGATTAACAGACTTGATCTTTATTCCCCAAAAACAGGCACTGGGTAATTTAAATAAAAAGAAAAACCACATCTTCCAGTTCTGATTCAATCTCGAAATCAACCTGCTTGCGTTGTTGTCAGATGAATTCACTGTCATTATCGTTACCTTTCTATTTATATATCTGTCGCGAGCATCAATTGTTTTATTAACAATTTCGCTTCGCTTAAAAATACCGAGCGACTGCTCTATATTTAAAATATACTATTGCCATGAATAATGCCAGTCGAATAATATCTAGTGGGCCGTATCCAAACCTGCTCCAACCACTGGATCTGGGTTTCACTCACTTGCGAAATCGCGCTGTCATGGGTTCCATGCATACTGGCCTTGAAGAAGATCATAAGGGTTTCAAACGGCTTATGGCCTTTTATACCGAACGGGCACGTGGTGGCATAGGCTTGATTATTACCGGTGGTTTCGCGCCAAATCGCAGGGGCAGACTCGCACCTTTTGCTGCGGATTTACGCTCACATTCACAAATCGGCAAGCACCGGATTATGACCGGTGCAGTACATCAGCATGGCGCCAGGATCGCGTTACAAATATTACATGCTGGGCGCTACAGTTATCATCCCTTCGCAGCATCGGCGTCATCGCTCAAATCACCGATCTCACCGTTTCGTCCCTGGGCACTTAGTCAACGCGGGATACGAAATACCATTGACGATTTTGTACGTTGTTCGGTATTGGCACGCGAAGCAGGTTACGACGGTGTAGAGGTTATGGGATCTGAAGGATATTTGATTAATCAATTCATTGCCCCGCGTACCAATCGTCGTACCGATCAGTGGGGTGGTTCAACTCTAAACCGCCATCGATTTGCGGTAGAGATCATACGCCAGACCCGCGCTGCACTTGGCCCTGATTTTATTATTATCTTTCGTCTGTCTATGCTCGATCTGGTCCCCAATGGCAGTCAATGGGATGATGTGGTCGAACTGGGTAACAGCATCATCGATGCCGGTGCGACGATTATTAATACCGGTATTGGTTGGCATGAGG
Source organism: uncultured Enterobacteriaceae bacterium (assembly GCA_964392105.1). Classification (GTDB taxonomy): domain Bacteria; phylum Pseudomonadota; class Gammaproteobacteria; order Eutrophobiales; family Eutrophobiaceae; genus UBA7359. Next base: position 48,341 of record CAYMPA010000004.1, on the reverse strand, counting down.
CCCGCGTACCCACGATAGCCACAATGGTACCCAGGGCCGCATTCTCCTGGGTCACGCGGCGTTTTAAAGACGCACTGGATAAGACAGTACCGCTGGTGGCAGTCAATCGTATTAATACCCCCGACGTCGCCGAACAGGTACTTGGCAATGGCGATGCCGATCTGGTGTCCATGGCCAGACCACTGTTGGCTGATCCTGAGTTTATCAACAAGGCGGCTGACAATCGTGCCGATGAGATCAATACTTGTATTGCCTGTAACCAGGCCTGTCTTGATCATGTCTTTGCACAAAAGATTGCCTCCTGTCTGGTCAATCCCCGTGCCTGTCATGAAATTGAATTAAATTACATCCCAACCCAACAAGTGAAACGCATCGCGGTCGTTGGTGCCGGACCTGCCGGACTGGCCTTTGCTACTGTTGCCCGTCAACGCGGTCATCAGATCACTTTATTTGAAGCCGATGCTGAGGTCGGTGGTCAATTTAATGTTGCCAAGCGCATACCAGGCAAACAGGAATTTAATGAAACCTTACGTTATTTCAGAAATCAACTTGAACGACTCGAGGTTGATTTGCGCTTGAATACTCTAGCCGATGTAACATCATTAACGCAGGATAATTATGAATTGATTGTGTTGGCGACCGGCGTCACACCTCGCATCCCGGACATCGACGGTCTCGATCACACCAAGGTGTTAACCTATCTGGATGTCTTAAAAGAGCAAAAACCGGTTGGTCAACGTGTCGCTATTTTGGGTGCCGGTGGCATTGGTTTTGATGTGGCTGAATTTTTATGTGCGAATAGTCATGCTGAGACGGAAGATAAAGCTGCCTGGCTCAGGTATTGGGGTGTGGACAAGGACTATCATTCTGCGGGAGGACTTTTGACTGAGCCTGATGAGATCCTTGCCTCGCGTGATATCACCCTGTTTCAACGTAAACACAGTAAACCCGGCGCGAACCTCGGAAAATCAACCGGCTGGATCCATCGCACCAGTCTGAAACGACATGGAGTAAAGATGGTCAATGGCGTCACCTATAAACGTATCGATGACGATGGCCTGCATGTGGTCATCGATAATCAGGAAAAATGTTATCCGGTAGATAATGTCATTTTATGTACTGGTCAGGAACCAAAGCGCGATCTCTATCAAGCGCTATTGGATGCCGGGTTCGCGGTCGAATTAATTGGTGGTGCTGATGTCGCGACTGAACTGGATGCCAAACGTGCAATTGATCAGGGTTCAAGATTGGCTGCACAAATTTAACCCTCGACTATGTACACTATTGAAGACATTAGCCTGAACAGAAAAGCAGACCGTATGCGGCAAGGAAGCCGCATCCGAGCGTACACGGATGTATTTGCAGCGTATCCGCGTTCTGTTCAAGCTAATGTACAGGAATTCGGAACCCTTATTTAACCATCACTTTTCAAATACGATAACAAACGGACCCGGGCACAGACATCACCCTCTTCGTCTACGGCCTCTACTGTATGCCATTCCTGAAAACGACCGCTTTCCTTGATCGCAGCCTCAGCCGTATCCATATCCTGATCCGTTAACCGATACTTATACACCAAATCGCTGCGTGCCGGTTTTAGATAAAATATCTCGGCCTGCTTCAACCATGCCAATGATGCAATATTTCGATGTGACAGAGCGGCACGGTACATCAATGGGTAATAGGCATCGGCGGCCATAAAGATCGAACCGCCAAAGGTACTGCCATTAAAATTACGATTCAGTAATGAAAAGCGTAATTTTACATCGACTTCCTGAAAATCCTCTGAGACCCTCTCCACCTTGGTCCGGTTTATAAACAAGGGCGGATAAAGATTAAAGATGGTCTTAAAGCGAAAAGGGGTAATACGTTTCATAATTGGCTAATTAACTTCTTGTTAGGAGGACAGGGCTGAATGCACCAGTTTTACGATCTCACCGGCATACTCATCCAGGTTCGTGTTGTTACTTTTGTATTTCCAATGCTTCAAATAACGTTCCTGGATCATCGCCAAAGCCATTGTCGCGATAAAATGATAATTTTTACCGTTCTTACCTGAATTTATTTTTCTTATCAGCGCCTCTATTTTTTCAACCATGTTCAGTTCAATGTTCTTTGAATCCTGTTGATGTTCTTTGGGCAAGCAACGAGTTTCAAGATAGAGGAAATAAAACCAGGGGTGCAAAATGTCTGCGGCATAAATACTGTGATGAATAATATCCTCCAGGGACTGCCTCGGGTCGTCCTGCTCCAGGGCGGCTTCAACTATCTCCGATGAGACAAGTTGCACCATATCCTTGACAAAAATAGCAATGATATCCTTGGATTCAATACAAGAATAAATCCCACCCATGCTTAAGCCGGTTTCGCGGCAGAGATCCCGTAATGACATCTCATGGAAACTAATCTTTGATGAAATCTTGAAAGTTGCCTTGAAGATCTTTTCCAGATTATTCGCTGCAAATTTCAGTTTTTTGGTCTTGATATTATCCCTGTGCCGCTCAAACACCGTGGCATAGATGACCTTGCCCTTATACGGAAATTGCGACTTATATTGATCGAATTTCATTTATTACAAGCTATTATTTATTAAAGGTATTTACCTGGAAAAAACTTATCTGTTAATAATTACTGGACAGGGTAGCACAAGCTGGACTAGAATCTCAACAATTATAAAACGAGCGCTCGCTTTTAAAATGGAGCATGGAAGGTGACAACATGAATCTGGCCATTACACTGATAATTATTATTGCCCTGGCAGCTTTAATACTCAAACAGGCCGGTTTACGTGCCTTTGCCATAGCCAGTGGTGTGTCTTTCGCGGTCGCGATCTTTGCATCTTTGAACCTTGTGTTCATCGCCTTGCTTGGGATTATCACCATACTTGTGGTTTTGGCAAACCTCAAAGTCCTGCGTCGTAACAAGATTTCTAAACCGTTCTTTGAACTCTTTAAAAAAATGTTGCCACCTTTATCCGAGACCGAAAGAGAGGCCATTGATGCCGGCACAGTTTGGTGGGATGGAGAACTATTTAGTGGTAACCCGGACTGGAAAAGTCTTACCAGTATTGAGAAGCCAGAGCTGAGCCAGGATGAAAAAGATTTTATCGAAGGCCCGGTAACTGAATTATGCCGAATGTCAGACTCCTGGAAGATCAATCATGTCTGGAATGTGATCCCGGATCATATTACCCAGTACGTTCTGGATAATGGTTTTCTCGGCATGATTATCCCGAAACAATATGGTGGTCTGGCCCTGTCAGCCATGGCCCAATCAGAGGTGCTGATCAAATTATCCAATACCGGTGCTGCCATCACTTATTTGGTCGCAGTGCCTAATTCACTTGGTCCTGGCGAGCTATTGATCAAATACGGCACCGAGGAACAAAAAAATCATTATCTGCCGAGATTGGCCTCCGGTAAAGAGATCCCCTGTTTTGCATTAACCGCACCCTTGGCCGGTTCAGATGCAACCTCGATCCCGGATACCGGTGTGGTTTGTAAGGGCATGTGGCAAGGAAAAGAAATCGTCGGCATGAGATTAAATTTTAACAAACGTTATATCACCTTGTCCCCGATCGCGACCCTGGTCGGTCTCGCCTTTAAACTCCAGGACCCGGATCATCTTATCGGCGATGTTGATGATTACGGTATCACCTGTGCGCTGTTACCAAGCGATACCGAAGGCATGAAGATCGGCCGCCGTCACCTGCCCATTGGCGATGCCTTTTTGAATGGCCCGATAGAGGGCGAGGATATCTTTGTGCCGCTGGATTATATTATCGGAGGCACCGACATGGCCGGTAAAGGCTGGCGTATGTTGGTGAATTGTCTGTCGGTTGGACGTTGTATTACCTTACCGACTGGTGGCGCGGCCTTTGCAAAACGGGCCATACTGGGCACGACGGCCTATGCCAGTTTGCGTAAGCAATTTGGTGTGCAGATCAAAAACTTTGAAGGCATACAGAAGCCTCTCGCACGTATGGCCGGCCTGGGTTACATCGTCAATGCCGCCCGCACCCATACCATACAATCTGTAGATAACGGTGAGAAACCCGCCGTACCTTCAGCCATTATTAAATATCACTGTACCGAGATGGGCCGCCAATGTGCTATCGATGCCATGGATATCCACGGTGGTAAGGCGGTTATGAAAGGTCCAAAAAACTATGTCGCTGACGGGTATGAATCCGTACCGGTCGCGATCACGGTCGAAGGTGCCAATATTCTTACCCGTAATTTGATGATCTTCGGTCAGGGCGTAACCCGTAGCCATCCTTATGTTTTAAAAGAGATGGAACTGGGCCAACAGGAAAGCAGTGACGAGGTGATCGAGGCTTTTGATGATGTCTTGTTTAAACACATCGGCTACAGCATTACCAATGCGGTGCGCACCCTGTCTTATGCACTGACCGGTTCACGCATCAGCAGTAATCCGGGCAATGCACGTCTGGTACCTTATTATGGTCAGTTAAGCCGCTTCAGTGCTGCCTTTGCCTTGATAGCCGATGTCTCCATGCTTTATTTGCAATCGAAATTGAAATTCATGGAAATGTTGTCGGCTCGTATGGGTGATCTATTGAGTAATCTGTATCTCGCCAGTATGGTGATCAAACATTATGAAAACGATGACTGTCCGGAAGAAGATTTCCCCATTGTGCAATGGTCACTGGAATACTTGATCCATGAATACCAGGAGGCCTTCAGGGGAATTATTGAAAATTATCCGAATCGTGTCCTGGCCCATGGCTTGAAACTAGTGGTCTTCCCTGTCGGTATGTACTTCACACCGCCCAGTGACAAGCTGGAAACCAAGGTGGTTGAGGTCATTACCCAAAACAACGCCGCACGAGATCGCCTCACCGCTGGATTATTTTTAGAAGACGGTGACAATAATCCTTTGGCTCACGTCAACGCGGTCTTCCTCGAAAGCCTGGGTCTTGAGCCCATCAATGCCAAAATCCGTCAGGCGGTTAAAGACAAGAACATAGCCAAGCTACACGGGCTTGAATTAATCCAGGCTGCCCATGAAGCAGGGGTCATCAGTGACACCGAGGCCAATAAGTTAAAGAGTTTTGACGAACATTTAATGTCTGTCATTCATGTTGATGACTTTGAAGAAGATGAACTCATTCGTAGTGCCTGGGAAGATGAGTCTGAAACTACAAGTAGTAATGTAGCCTAGCATCATTGCCTGGCACCTTTAAATGGAAGAAAAATGGAGCAACAAAACCGCGTTTCAAGCAATGCTATCGAATTAATGCGGTCCGAGATCGAACCGCGTTGGTCCGATATGGACGCATTGGGACATATCAATAGTCTGGAATATCTGGCCTATATGCAGGAGTGCCGTGTTCAGTGGTTGTTCAACATGAATCTGTCCTTTGATGAGGTGACGCCCGTGCTGGTAAACCTGCATGGTGAATTCAAGGCAGAGGTGGTCTACCCCAATAGAGTTGAAGTGGTGATGTATGGATTGGAACCTGGTCGCTCCAGTTTTCTAACAGAATATGAAGTCTGGGCAAAAGGCGATCCACATTATTTATGTGCGACAGGTTACGCAAAGTTAGTTTGGATCGACAGCAAACATCGCCGCCCGGTAGCGCTACCGGAAGTAATACGGTCCAGACTGCAATAACAATTAAGCAACATAATAAAAAAACAGAGCAAGTAACTTAATGATGATTAAACACTTTGAAAAAGTCGCCGTCCTCGGCGCAGGCGTGATGGGAGCACAAATTGCCGCATTACTGGCGAATATGAATGTGCCGGTGATCCTGTTTGAACTGGCTGCTCAAGAAGAAGATAAAAATGCTCTGAGTAAACAGGCGATAAAAAGATTAACCAATTTAAAACCGCCTCCCTTCGCAACGAATGGGATTGAACGTTTTATAGAAACCGCCAACTATGAAGATGACCTGCAAAAACTCGCTGAATGCGATTTGATCATTGAGGCCATTGCTGAAAATATTGAATGGAAAAAAGATTTGTACGGGAAGATCAGTGGCTTTATCAATGAAGATGCGATACTGGCTACAAATACCTCGGGCCTGAGTATCAATCTACTGGCTGAGATCTTACCCGAGTCAGCCAGACAACATTTTCTCGGTATCCATTTCTTTAATCCGCCACGTTATATGCATCTGGTTGAGCTTATCCCTTGTAAGCAAACGAATAATTACACGGTAATCGCACTGGAACGCTTTTTAGTCACGACGCTTGGCAAGGGTGTGGTGGTTGCGAAAGACACACCTAACTTTGTTGCCAATCGCATCGGGGTGTTTAACCTGATCGCAACCATCCATCATGCCGAACAACTGGCCATTCCGTTCGAAGTTGTTGATCAGATCACTGCTAAACCACTGGGTCGGCCCAAATCCGGTACCTTCCGCACCATGGATGTGGTGGGTCTGGATGTACTGGCACATGTTACCAAGACCATGGCGGATAACCTGAACGATGATCCCTGGCTGCAATACTATCAATTGCCGGATTACATCAATAAGCTGATCAGTGAAGGGGCACTTGGACAAAAGACCGGCAAGGGGATCTATATCAACAAGGGCAAACAGGTCTTCAGCCCGAATCAGAATCAATATATCGATGCCAATGGGCAACTGGATGAATCATTGGCAGGTATCTTTAGGGAACAAGACTGGGGCAAACGCTTCAAGGCCTTGCAAGATTCCTCCTCGGAACAGGCACAGTTTGTCTATCTGACGTTGATGGATCTGTTTCATTATTGTTGTGTCCATCTTGAAGACATCACCTCCAATGCGGCCGATATCGATCTTGCCATTCGTTGGGGCTTTGGTTGGCAACAAGGGCCGTTTGAGATCATGCAGGCCATCGGTTGGTCATCGCTGATCGAAAAACTGGAACAAGACATCAGTGCCGGCATGACCATGAGTGACACAGTCTTGCCAGACTGGACAAAACAGATCAGTGAAGTACATAACCGGAAAGGTTCATGGTCACCGACCGAAAATAATTATCTACCACTAAGAGACAACCCGGTTTATCAACGCCAGATTGTGCGTGAAGACGTTGTGCCGCTGGATACAACATTCGGCACCACCCTCTTTGAAAATGTCAACGCTCGATTATGGGAACGTGGTGATGACATCGCAGTACTGTCATTCAAAACCAAGATGCATGCGATCAATGAAGGTCTACTCGAAAGTGTACTGGAGGCCTGTGAAGTGGCTGCTAATAATCATGCTGCGCTGGTACTCTGGCACCCCACGGCACCGTTTGCGGTGGGCGCCGATCTCAGTCAGGTCGGGGAACAACTGCAAGCTGGTAATATCGCCGGTGTTGATGCCATCGTAGCAAAATTTCAACAGGCTAGTATGGCACTCAAACATTGCCGTGTACCGACCGTTGCCGCCGTGCAGGGTATGGCCCTCGGTGGTGGTTGTGAATTTCAGATGCACTGTAATCTCACCGTCGCAGCAATGGAATCCTATATCGGCCTGGTCGAGGCCGGTGTCGGTTTGTTACCTGCCGGTGGTGGTTTGAAAGAACTGGCATTGAAGGCCATGCAACTCGCCAAAGGCGGTAATGTCTTTCCCCATATCCAATCCGCCTTTGAGCTCACCGCGATGGCCAAGGTCTCTGCCAGCGGGCTCGATGCAAAACACCTGGGACTTTTAGCGCCGGCAGATGTCATCGTTGCCAATCCCCATGAGATCTTGCACGTTGCTCTGTACCACGCCAAGGCACTGGCAGAAAGTGCGATCCGGCCACCACGAAGTGATGAGTTAATCAAGGTTAGTGGCAAGACCGGCAAGGCCACCTTGATGATGCTGGCCACCAATATGCTCGAAGGCCATTTCATTTCTCCGCACGATTACATGATTGCCGAGGGCATTGCCACGGTATTGACCGGTGGGGATGTGGAAAGCGGTTCGCTGGTCAGCCAGGACTGGTTGCTGAAACTCGAACGCGAGTTTTTTATTGAATTGATCAGCACGGAAAAGACCCAGCAACGGATCGTACATACCTTAAAAACCGGTAAACCATTGCGTAACTAATTCGAGGAATAAAATCGTGAGTCAGACTTTACAAGACGCTTATATTGTAAAAACACTAAGAACGCCGGTCGCGAAATACAATGGCAAGTTCAAACATGTGCGCCCGGATGATCTGCTCGCCCACGTCTTGAGGGGTGTCGTCGCTGATACACCGGAACTGAAAGACCGTGTTGAAGATGTAATCATCGGCTGCGCGATGCCTGAGGCAGAACAAGGTATGAACGTCGCGCGTATCGCGACCTTGCTAGCCGGCTTCCCGGACCAGGTCCCGGCCATGACCATCAATCGTTTTTGTTCTTCCGGTTCCCAAGCCGTCGCCCTGGCGGCGGATCGTATTCGTGTTGGCGAAGCCGATGTGATGATCGCTGGCGGGACCGAATCCATGACCATGATTCCGATGATGGGTAATAAGGTCGCTTTGAATCCCAATGTATTTCAGGACGATAATCTTGCCATTGCCTATGGTATGGGTATCACTGCGGAAAAGGTCGCCGAACAATGGCAAGTGAGCCGTGAAGATCAGGATCAATTCGCCTCGGAATCTCATCGCCGTGCGATTGCGGCAACCGCAGCCGGCTACTTTAAGAATGAGATCCTGGATTACGAGGTGGAATTATCCTTTCAAACACCGGGTAAACTGAAAACTACAGAGCAGCATTACCTCGTCAGTCAGGATGAAGGGCCGCGACCGGGCTCCACGCCGGAAGCACTTGCCAAACTGCGGACCGTCTTCCGTGCCGACGGCAGCGTTACCGCCGGTAATTCCTCGCAAATGTCTGATGGCGCTGGTGCAGTGTTACTGGTCAGCGAAAAAATACTCAAGGAATACAATCTGGAACCCATAGGCCGCGTTGTTACTTCCGCCGTCGCCGGTGTGCCCGCCGAGGTCATGGGCATCGGTCCGAAAGAAGCGATCCCAATGTGTTTAAAACGGGCGGGATTGAAACAGGATCAAATGGACTGGATAGAACTCAACGAGGCCTTTGCTGCTCAGGCGCTGGCGGTCTGTAATGAACTGGGACTGGATAGAGACAAGGTAAATCCCAATGGTGGCGCGATTGCTCTGGGTCATCCCTTGGGAGCAACTGGTGCCATACGCACCGCGACTGTGATGCATGGACTGAAACGTACTGGCGGTAAATACGGCATGGTGACGATGTGTATTGGTACCGGCATGGGCTTTGCCATGATCTGCGAGTCGTTTCAATAAGGTATAAACATGACTGGCAATTTCATCAGCAGCATATTGAATTTACTTAAACAGGCAATCAAGCGATTGTCTGGTGGTGCGAATATAGATATAGCTGAAGAAATTCCTGTATCAAAACCACCCTGGCTTAGCCAATATGATCCCGGCGTACCCGAGACAATAAGCCTGGATGGTTTCACTTCCTTGATCGACATATTTAATTCCTCATGTCATGAGTTTGCAGATCGCACTGCGTACTCAAATATGGGAGCCAAACTCAGTTATGCTGAAATCGATGAACTCAGTAGGCAGTTCGCGGCCTGGCTGCAAAATGAATTAAAGTTAGAAAAGGGTGATCGCGTCGCATTAATGTTACCCAATATTTTGCAATACCCGGTTGCCCTGTTTGGCACACTTCGCGCTGGCGGCATCGTGGTTAATGTGAATCCCATGTATAGCCCGCGGGAACTGGAACATCAACTCAAGGACTCTGGTGCCAGGATCATTATCATCCTGGAAAATTTTGCCCATACACTTGAGAAGGTCATTGATAAGGTCAGGTTGGATCAAGTCATCGTTACCTCGGTTGGCGACCTGTTTTCTTTTCCCAGATCAAAGGTCATCAACTTTATGGTGGGCAAGGTCAAGCGTATGGTGCCAAAATGGCATCTGGATAAATACATACGCTTCAAAAAGGTATTGGCAAAAGGCAAACAGCTACCCTTTAGCTCGGTCAAGTTAACACTTGAAGACATCGCATGCCTGCAATACACCGGCGGCACTACCGGGGTTTCAAAAGGCGTTATGCTAAGCCATAAAAATATGATAGCCAACATCATGCAATGCTCCTTATGGGCAGGTCACTCTATAGATAATGATGAACCAATCATCACAATTACCGCCTTGCCCCTGTATCATATCTTTGCGCTGACCGTTGCGTTTTTTATGCCGATAAAACACGGTCAAGAAGTTATGTTGATTACCAACCCGAGAGATTTCCGGGGCTTTATCAACCTGATCAAAAATGTGAGGTTTACAACCATAATCGGTGTAAACACGCTGTTTAATGCCATGTTAAACACCGAAGGCTTTAATGAAGTCAATTTCTGTAATCTTAGATGGACAATAGGCGGCGGCATGGCAGTTACTCAGGATGTAGCCCAACGTTGGTGTCAGGTTACCGGTTGTCATATTACCCAGGGCTATGGACTGACAGAAACCAGTCCGATCGCCACGGTCAACCCCTTACATATAAAAGAGTTCACTGGTTCTATCGGCGTACCGGTGTCCAGCACCGAAGTAGCTGTTATGGATGAAACTGGCAATAGGCTTGCAGTTGATGAAGTTGGTGAAATCTGTATACGTGGCCCGCAGGTGATGAAAGGTTATTGGCAAAGACCGGAAGAAACAGAAAAGGTGTTTTTTGAAGGTGGCTGGTTCAAAAGCGGCGACATCGGTCATATGGATGAAAAAGGTTATTTCTTTTTGGCCGATAGAAAAAAAGACATGATCCTGGTCTCCGGTTTTAATGTCTATCCGAATGAAGTTGAAGATGTCTTGACCCTACATACTGAAATCATCGAGGCAGCCGTCGTCGGTGTGCAACACGAGGAGAAAGGCGAAGTCGTCAAGGCCTATATAGTTCGTAGATCAACCACACTGACTGAAGAGACGATCCTGGAACATTGTCGTAAGCAACTGACCGGCTATAAAATCCCCAAACATATCGAGTTCCGTTCTGAACTGCCAAAATCCAATGTCGGTAAGGTTCTGCGCAGGGCATTAAGGGATGAAGCAGAATCAACAAAGGAAGATAAGCTTAACACCCGATCAGAGTGATCAAACAAGCAATAATAATAGCTGCCTAATCAGAATAAAGATGATTATCCACGTACGTTTGCAGGGCGGGATTATTCCTACAATCCTTCTGTGTTTCCTCCACATTCTGAAGTTTCTTCACATACCGTTTAAAATTAATTTATAACTTAGATGAGTCATATGTGACAGTGTTAGTGAATATTTCCATGTAATTACACAAATTTGGTGCCCTGAAGAGGATTCGAACCTCTGACCTTCCCCTTAGGAGGGGGACGCTCTATCCAACTGAGCTACCAGGGCAATAATTATTGATGAAGCTTCCTAACATATTACTTCTTTCAACTTCGGTTACTAAGCTTGTCCATCCGGGACTCGCTAAGTGACACGGCCTCAGGCTCCATGCCTTCGGCGCTGACTCACACCCTCCATGGTGTTCGCTCTTCGAGCAGCTTACGCTGTCCAAATTCATTCCTGATGAATTTGTCGTGGCACTGCGAAAGTTTCACTTTCGGTTGCCACTTACCTGAGCTACCAGGGCATGTAAATCAACTAATCAGAGTTTATCTGATAAGATTCAGGCTTTAAAGCTTGTGTAATCTCCTAAATTGACCTTAAGTAGCCGTAAAATCACAAAGTAAAAGGGGTATAAATGAAGTTAAGTCCTGTTATATTGGCTGGTGGTGGTGGTACCCGTCTATGGCCATTATCAAGAGAATACTACCCAAAACAATTTTTAAAGTTGTTTGATGAAAATACCTTACTACAAAATACTCTTTTACGATTAGATGGATTAAATACATCTGTCGAAGTTACAGACCCAGTGATTATCTGTAATGAAGTTCATCGTTTTCTTGTTGCAGAACAAAGTGCACAAATTTCCAGAAACATCAGTAATATTATTCTTGAACCCGCAGGTCGAAATACGGCACCCGCATTGACGATTGCATCATTACATCAAAATGAAATGCAAGAAGATGCGGTCATAATTATGATGCCGGCTGATCATATAATTGGCAATGTAGAATTATTTCATCAAGCAATAAAAGCCGGTGATGAGATGGCGCAAGATGATTATCTAGTCACATTCGGCATTAAACCTACCGCACCAGAAACAGGTTACGGATATATTCATATATCTGACGAAATCCGGACTATAAATAATCAAGCCATCCATGTAATTAATGGGTTTACTGAAAAGCCTGATCAGTCTTTAGCAGAAGAATATTTACGTTCGGGTGATTATCTATGGAATAGCGGTATTTTTATGATGAAGGCATCTGTTTGGCTGGAAAAAATAAAGCTATTTCAACAACCAATTTATGATTCATGTCTAGAGGCTTTTAATAATGGTAAAACTGACGGACTGTTTTATCGGTTGGATGAAAAAGAATTTCTGAATAGTCCTAATGATTCTATTGACTATGCAGTAATGGAAAAGCTTGCACAGAATAGAGAAAAAAAACTGGTAGTGATTCCGGTTGATGTTGGTTGGTCTGATGTTGGCGCCTGGTCCTCGGTATGGGAGATCAATGAAAAAGATTGTAATAATAATTATTTAGAAGGGGATGTGATTATTGAAGACTCCAGTAATTGTTTTATTAAAAGTGAACGCGGATTGGTTGTAACAATCGGGTGTCAAGATATGGTTATCGTTGACAGCGATGATGCCATCATGATAGCCGACAAGAACAAGACACAGGATGTGAAAATAATCGTTGATAAACTAAAAGATGATAAAAGAAGTGAATCATTATTACATAGGAAGGTCTATAGACCATGGGGAAATTATGACTCGGTTGATGCAGGTGAAAATTTTCAGGTCAAGCGGTTGACAATAAATCCTGGCAAGAAACTGTCATTACAATTACATCATAAACGTGCTGAACATTGGGTTGTGGTCAGAGGAATTGCAACTGTGACTAAAGATGAAGAGCAATTTTTATTACATGAGAATGAATCAACTTATATACCGGTTGGGATGAAACATCGTTTGGAAAATGCCACTGATAAATTACTGGAAATAATTGAGGTTCAATCAGGTTCATATTTAGGCGAAGATGATATTGTTCGATTTGATGATGATTTTGGTCGCGATTGAATTATTCTGTTTGTTCACAGGCAGTAAGATTTATGCATGATACATTACCTTTTCTTAATCAGATGAAATTTCCGGAAATCAAGAGAGGCAACTTGCAAACATTACAAATTAATATCGGGTTAAAATGTAATCAGAAATGTGTTCATTGCCATGTCAATGCAGGTCCCAAAAGAACAGAGATGATGTCTCTTGAAACTATTAATGCAGTTAAGTCATTTCTTGATATAAAAAAAATACAAACGCTTGATATAACAGGCGGCGCGCCAGAATTACATCCTGAATTCAAGAATCTTGTGACACATGCCAGAGAACATAATGTTCATGTGATTGACCGATGTAATCTGACAATCCTGGAAGAACCTGGCATGGACGGCCTTGCCCGGTTTCTCGCAAGGAATGAAGTTGAAGTAATTGCCTCTTTACCTTGTTATAAATCAGAAAATGTAGATAGGCAACGCGGAAAGGGGGTATTTGAAAAAAGTATCAAGGCGTTGAAACAGCTGAACAGATCAGGTTATGGACAGTCAGATACAAATTTGATCCTAAACCTGGTTTATAATCCTCAAGGCCCTGCATTACCACCGGCACAAGACGATCTTGAACGGGCCTATAAGAAAGAATTGTCAGATCGATTTGCTATTGAGTTCAATCAACTCTTAACTCTATGCAATATGCCGATACAACGTTTTGGTAGTACCCTGGTATCACGGAATAAATTAAATGACTATATGATTTTACTTAAACAATCTCATCGTAATGAAAACCTGGAAAATGTTATGTGCCGTACATTAATCAGTGTTGACTGGCAGGGCTATGTCTTTGATTGCGATTTCAATCAGATGCTAGGCTTGAATCTTCAAGACGATGATATACGTATACACCTTTCTGAACTTATCAGTGCTGATATAGAAGGTAAACCGATCGCAGTTCGCGACCATTGTTATGGGTGTACGGCGGGGCAAGGTAGTAGTTGTGGTGGTGCCTTAACTTCCTAGTAAATTATGAAACTCAAATTATCCATTGTTATTCCCACACTCAATGAAGCTAATCAAATAGAAGAATGCTTAAATAAACTTCAAACATTACGACAGCTAGGCCATGAGGTAATTATTGTTGATGGTAACAGCGACGATAACACTGTTTCATTAGCCTCACCTTTATGTGATCGGGTTATTCAATCAGAAAAATCACGTTCAATTCAGATGAATACAGGTGCTGCAGCAGCATCTGGTCAATGTATTATATTTTTACATGCAGATACGGTTTTACCTGAAGATATTCCAAGTTTATTTCTCCGGATTAATAATATCGAAAATGTGTGGGGTCATTTTGATATTAAACTTTCTGGTCATGCCCGGTTATTTCGAATAATTGAAAAATGCATGAATATTCGTTCAAGATTAAGCAGTATCGCAACGGGTGATCAGGTTATTTTTGTTGGCAAGGATTTATTTAGTAAAGTTAACGGTTTTCCCGAAATTGCATTGATGGAAGATATTGCGATATCCAGGTTGTTGATAAATATTTCTAAACCGATTTGTCTTAGTGAGAAGGTCGTGAGCTCAAGTCGCCGTTGGGAAAAAAACGGAATTATTAAAACAATAATAAAGATGTGGATTTTACGCCTGCTTTATTATTTTCATTACGATACAAACAGGCTTGCAAAATTCTATCAGTAATTGAACCTAGATTTTTCAGTTGACCGGCCCAAAAGCATATTATGTGTTTAAAAATAGACCTTAACAGCCTGTTAGTTGATCGCTCATTGGATGAGTACGCCTACTCATTCGATTGCACGTTTTTCAGGTTCATTTGCTTGACAGCGAAAGCCTTACATAGAATGGCTATGTGCGACTTGTATGCGGCACTTCCCTGTGCCGCACCCCTGTGGGGCGGCTTGCAACCGTGCAAATCGGCTGTCCTGCCGATTTGTTTAGACGGCGCAAAGCTTCCGTATCCCTGCTCACACCCTTTACCTGCATCCATGCAGGCAACTGAATCTGAAAAACGCACACTCAAACGAGCCCAACTGAGGATTCTAGGTTGAATACCAGGGGTGTGCTCCTTATATTTTCTAAGCCGCCAGTGCCCGGTCAGGTCAAGACACGTTTAATTCCCGGTATTGGCCGTCGGCGTGCTGCTTCTTTATATCAAGATATGTTAACAAGGACATTGATTACAGCAAGAAAGGCTGATTTTTCTGCAATTCAAGTTTGGGTAAATGGAAATGTGAATCATCGATATTTTACCCGCTTGCAAAACAGGCACAATGTAACTTTGTATAAGCAGAGAGGAAAAGATCTGGGACAATGCATGTCCAATGCATTTAATACAGTACTGCGTAGATACCATTATGCTGTTTTGATTGGTAGTGATTGTCCATCACTATCATGTTCAGACTTACAACTTGCAACTGAATATCTGGAAAATAAAGCGGATGTAGTTTTGGGACCAGCAGATGATGGTGGCTATTATCTTATTGGAATGAGTAAAAGCAACCCTCGATTATTTTCAGGTATTAAATGGGGAAAGGATACAGTACTTGCTGAAACTTGTTCCCGGATAAAATCGTTAAATTTGAAAAACGAGTTATTATCCAAACGAACAGACCTGGATCGGACTTCTGATTTGTTAGCTTATTTCAGGATGAAAAGGCAGGAATCAGTTCTTTATTATTAATAGGCAATCCCGATATCAGTTCGTTTTATTTTTTGTATTATTGCCCTTTCCAAAGATGCAATCAGGTGTTCAAGCTCTCTACGATCAATTTTACTTATTTCTGCAAATTCTGCACCAATACGCAATGAACCTGTATCCTTAATCGTTTCAACATGACATATATTTAATGAACTCAGAATTTTTCGTTCATTTTCTGCCTGGATTAAGCAAGTCGGAATATAGTCTCCACTGTGCATAGAAATATGTGAAGATGCCTTAACACGTAAACACAATCCACCATGAGATATATCTCTTAATTCTGCTTTTATTAATACTTCATCATCATTGACAAGATTTACCGGTATTGAATCACTAATGCTGGTTGTAATACGGTAGGTATTTCGCCGTTGATGGTATTCAACTTCTTCCGGCATGCCAATTTTGTAATAGGCAACTCCTGCATTCTCTCCAATTGCTTCTACTTTGCCAATAAAATGGACAAATGCCCCGGAGCAATGTGCATTACAAGAAAGACTCTTGCCTGGTTCAATTTGAGCATGCCCTTCTTCGGGATAGAGTTCATCAATAACCAGATAATTTTCATCGTTATTAATTTCAATAATTGTACTGCCGTAAAATTCATCAGATGATTCGAGTGTAATCGTCAGAAGAGAATGTTTTAAGTAAATCTTCTTTAATAAATGACTGATATCATTAGTCGTTGTAAGCCTTATAGATTCAAGATCGGTTTGATTGGTTAAATTACCTTCCGAGATCAGTTTTTCAGTTATGACTTTGTTGGGCAGTGCCATTGATTTATTAACCTAGAAACTGTAGTTGGACTCTTTTGAGTGTGTGTTTTTTAGATTCAGTTGCCTGCATCCATGTAGGCAAATGAGTCTAAAAAATGTGCAATCAAATGAGTAGGCATACTCATTCAGTTGGTGAAATCTTGAAATTATAAGATGTGTTTTATAGTGCACCGTTCTAAATTAGGGCCGATCAACTGCAGTTTCCAGGTTTAAACACGGGCAAGGCTGTGCTGATTGTTTCTAGAATTATTTTTACCCTCTGCACTATAGGTAGTTTGTTTGTCAAAGTTACCACACATGATATCAAGTATTTTTACATTAAATAATTGACTCATTTCTATAATGCCACCATTAATATTATTTTGTTGTTTGCATTTATCCAGACAAACCTGGATTTCACTGCTTAATTTATCCATCTCATTTACAAATGTTGTATTGCTTCCATGTATTTCGTTATGGTGTTCTTCATTCTCAACATAGAGTTGTCTTTGTTTATCCAGCATTCCGAGTTTGTTCAGCATTGAATTTTTTTCTTCAGCCAACACAGTAATTGAATCTGTATTACGAGCTTTGACTGCAACCAGTTCTTTCATCAAAAGACCATACAAATCTTCCAGTGTCGTTGCTTCTTGTTTTAGAAGAGATATGAACTTTCCCTGAGTTTCATTCATGATTATTCATCTCCAACTTTGCTATTTAGTAAACGTTCAAATTCTGCCATCTTTTCGGCTGTTTTTTTAGCATCAACAGTATAGGTGCCATCAAGAATAGCGCTTCTGATGGATTCAACCCGTTTTGTATCAACAACAGGTTGTTTTTCAATACTGGATTCAAGCGCCCTGAGTTTTTCAGATTGATCCGTCAAACTGACACTGTCTTCTGCAGTACCCTGGGTTTTGTTTCCAGCTGCATTCTCATGATTCCTGGCCTGATCAGCCTGTTGCTGACCGGCTAAACCACTAATATGTGCATGATTTGGGCCTTTTATTTCGTTGACCATATAGTAGCTCCACGATTAATTATATTTTGACTGATAGTCGTTATCGTCAATTCCATGGTAAAACTTTAATTTTATTTGCCTTAAATAATGTCTATAAGTTCACATTTATCAAGTATTTGTCAATTATCACGCCTTCAACTATACGCTTGGTTTTCATGTTTTTGACCTTGATTCTTTCACCAATGGCACCTTTGGACATTGCCTTGCCTTCCATTCTGACTTCAACAACAGAATTTTTTGCAATCAGGGTGACCATTTGCCCACGATTGATTGCCATTTGCATTCTTACGTGGTGTTTTGTCAAAACAGCACCCTTAGAAAGGTTTTGAGTCAATATTTTGTCTTTAAGCTGTTCAATGTCATCAAAATAACCGGATGACAAACGATTTATATTCATTTTTTCTAACAAAATATCTTTGTCAGTCAATATTGTATTGCGAGTTGCTGCATGTTTGAGGACGGCAACTTTTTTGAAATTTTTTATCGTTACAGGGACATATAATGACCAGGGTTTGACATCATTACAACGCACACCTACTGTACTAAGTCCTTGTCGCATTTCGTAATCCGGGCTATACGCTTCAAGCGGGATAGTGCATTGATGTAATTTTAAACGTCGATCAAGCTGTCCAACAACAATATGGATTTCTTCATCCGGATTATGCATCTGATTAATAACAAAATCGTGAGCTGTCCTGGCAATATCATCCAACGAGTGGGATTCTTTGCTATAGGCATTAGTTGATGATGTTGTAATTGTTAATAGTACAAACAGGTTTGATATCAATGACATAAATTGATTATTCATCAGATGTATTTATCCACTCGTATTGACAACACGCTTCAGTTTCCCTGGCTGCATTCGCAAAATTTTCCAGATCCAGTAATGATTGTGTTTCATCATCTTTTAATTCTGAACGATTTCTGATAACTGCATTTTCATTATTAGCACTGGTGTTCATAATCTTGTTTTCACTGGTAAATATTCTGAAAAGCCTCTGAAGTAAGTTGCTTAAATGCCCGTGAGATCGACTCTCAATTGGAGTGGACTGCTTTCGATAGTCAACATCAAGGATTGAGACAGGTAAGCTATCTTTGACGCCAATATTATGTGCCTTCGTCATTTGAATCTTGTTGTAAGCCATACTCCTGGACTCAATATTCAGTGATTTTGTATGTAGAAATATGCAAATGGTATGCCGTTTTCTCAAATTCAAGTCTTTACCTTTTATGCCGATACAAACTCGAGAGAGATAATCCGGGAGTTGGACATGACTAAATTAATGGAAAATGTAAATTCCAGAACCCAATTAGTGGGGAGAAATCGGCTTGAATTATTGTTGTTCCGTCTTGGTAGGCAGCAACGTTTTGGCATAAATGTTTTTAAAGTACGGGAAGTCATTAAGTGCCCGCCTTTGACTCGTGCGCCACAAGCCCACCCGGTGATTCGTGGTATTGCTAATATGCGTGGTCATACAATTACTGTCATGGATCTTGCTATGGCAGTAGGTAAATCCCCAGTGGAAGATTTGGAAAATAGTTTTGTTATCGTCTCTGAATACAACCGGCATATACAAGGATTCCTGGTATCCGGTGTCGATAAAATCGTTAATATGAATTGGGAAGAAATTAAACCGCCACCAAATGGTATCGGGAAAATTACTTTCCTGACTGCGGTCACCAATGTTGATGGCGAACTGGTCGAGATTATCGACGTTGAAAAGGTAATGGCAGACATCATGGGCTACTCAGATGAGATTGATGAGAGTGTGACCGATGGAACTAAAAGAGATGAAGTGAAAAATAAACATGTGTTAGTTGTTGATGATTCGGCCATGGCCAGGAAACAGATTATCAAGGTTCTTGAGCAAATGGAGGTCAAATATTCCCAGGCGAAAAACGGTAAAGAGGCCTATGACATCTTGCTTGGTTGGGCAAATGACCAAAGCATACCGATCTCCGATAGATGTTCGCTGGTTCTTTCAGATGTGGAAATGCCTGAGATGGACGGCTATACATTAACAAAAAACATCAAAGATCATCCGGTTTTAGGATCTCTTACAGTGCTGCTGCATTCATCACTCAGCGGTGCATTTAATACAAGCATGGTGGAAAAAGTCGGAGCAGATGATTTCCTGGCAAAATATGACGCAACGGAATTGGCACAGCGTGTTTTGGGTCATTTAAAGATTAAATCTGCCAACATACATACAGATCAGGCAGCGTAACAACAGACATTTTCGAATAACACTTTAGAGCAGGGAACACGTTTTGCCAGAAGCCCAGTTTTTATCAACATCAAGCAATGTGACAAATACTCCTCGCCAGGATGTGAATGAGTATCTTGCTTTCTGTGATTATCTGGAAACGTTATCCGGCATTACACTGGGGACAAATAAAGCCTACCTGGTAAAGAATCGACTGCGTCCAATTCTTGAAGCACATGGTGTTGAAACATTAACGGATGCAATAACAAAGATTCAAAGTGGTAATGATCAAAAACTGAAACTTGAAATTATCGATGCCATGACCACAAATGAAACATCGTGGTTTCGGGATCAATATCCATTTGAATACCTGTACAATGATCTGCTACCAAAATTAACCGGGAAGCGCATGATGACACCGCGAATCTGGTCGGCTGCCTGTTCTTTCGGTCATGAAGCGTATTCAATCAGTATGATAGTGGAAGAATTCATGATGAAAAATCCGGGCTGTTTTCCTGCGGGTATCCAGGTTGTCGGAACAGACATTTCTTCCAAGGTATTAAAAAGTGCCTCTGCTGCTGAATTTGATCGTCTATCAATGTCACGGGGTTTATCTGAAGAGAGAAAGAAAAAGTATTTTACTAAAACATCAAATGATACCTATAAACTCAATGAGAGAATAAAGAGCAGGGTGCAGTTTCAATACCTTAATCTGCTCGAAAGTTATGCCACGCTGAGTAAGTTCGATATTATCTTTTGTCGAAATGTCTTGATCTATTTTACAAATGATATCAAGACTGAGATTATGAATAAGTTCGCCCAGTCCTTGCAACATGATGGGGTGTTAGTTCTGGGTGCCTCTGAGACAGTAACCAATTACAGCAAAGCCTTTGAAATGATTAAATGCCCACGTGGCGTCGTCTACCATCATTTCTAATCATTATTGTTTATCTCAATTTCATATAGGTTACATTTAAAAATAGTGATTTTTTCGTGAGTGCAAGGAAGCACCGCGCGGAGAACCGGAGTGTATAAAACATACATAAGGATTCGAGCACGGAGCCGACGCAGCAATCGCGGGAAAAGTGCATTTTTTGATGTAACCTTCAGACATTGCCATTAAGTGGCAACCCCCTTCCGCTTTAACCCTTCGATTAATCTAAAATCTGTCGTAAACCATTGAATTCCATTTGAATTACAACTCTGGCACGCCAGATGCAATATGTCTGACATATTTAACGATTCAGATATAGGTTTTATGGATAATTTATTCGGAATACATGCAGCGGCACTAAAGCTAAGGGCAAATCGGGCTGAATTACTGGCAGCGAATATTGCTAATGCCGATACACCAAACTTTAAGGCGCGTGATATTGATTTTAAGCATGCGCTTAAACTGGCAGCTACTAATAGTGGTGATATGGTGACTACAAATGCTCGCCACATTAGTAGCACTGGTACTTCAAAAATTGGTGCAGAGATCATGTACCGAACGCCTACACAACCTAGTCTGGATGGAAATACAGTCGATCTACAAACGGAACGTTCCGCATTTTTAGAAAACTCCATGATGTATCAAGCCAGTTTACGTTTTCTTAATGGGAAAATAAGTGGACTGATGACTGCAATAAGAGGGGAAATTTGATGTCTTTATTAAACGTATTTGATATTGCCGGTTCTGCCATGAGTGCACAAACCATTCGCATGAACGTGACAGCAAGTAATATGGCGAACCTGGACGCTGTTAGCAGCAGTACCGGTGAAACCTACAGGGCAAGACACCCGGTTTTTGAAACTGTTTATTCCGACAACATGCGAGATGGTTCAATCAGTAACGGTGTTCGTGTAGCAGGGATTATCGAGAGTCAGAAACCACTTCGTAAAGAGTATCAACCGGCACATCCGAAAGCAGATGAGAAAGGATACGTTTTTTATCCGAATGTGAATTCTATTGAAGAGATGACCAATATGATTTCAGCAACACGTACTTTTCAAAATAATGTTGAAATTATTAATGCATCGAAACAGATGTTGTTAAGAACATTAAGTATCGGTCAATAACAAAACTAGTTAAGAATATCTAGAGGAACACATCATGGCAGATTCGAACACTATAGTACCTGCAGAACTACAACATCTGACACTCAAGCAACCTGAAAAAAAGGCGAGTGAAGGTCTTGGCCAGGACGCTTTTCTTGAATTGATGTTAACGCAAATAAAACACCAGGATCCTTTAAACCCGATGGAAAGTGGTGATTTCCTGAGTCAGATCGCCCAGTTCGGTACGGTCAATGGTATTACTGAATTAAATAAATCTTTTGCAACATTATCCAGTTCACTCCAGTCAAGCCAGGCACTTCAGGCTTCCACGATGGTAGGAAACACGGTACTCGTTCCGGGTAATAAATCGGAACTAGTAACCGGTGGTCAGGTAAATGGTGCGATTGATTTAAATAGTTCTTCTTCTAACCTGGTTTTAAATGTTACGGATGCAACGGGACAAAATGTCAGACAGATTGATTTGGGATCACATACCGCGGGTATGACTAAATTTACCTGGGATGGGTTAGATGATAGTGGCAATCCATTGCCAGAAGGCACATATACGATAGAAGCAGCTGCATTAGTTAATAATGAAGCTGTTGCACAATCAGTACTGGTCAATGCAAAGGTTGACAGCGTCAGCTTGAGTAAAACCGGTGGCGAACCTTTATTAAATCTTAACGGGTTGGGCACGGTAAGCATCAGTGAAGTAAGAGAAATTATGTAATTGAAAGATGTGATTTATTCACAGGAGAAAGAAAATGGCATTTAGAGTAGCAATAAGTGGGTTAAAAGCAGCATCAGGTGAGTTAGATGTAATAAGTAATAATATCGCTAACTCAAATACAAGCGGATTTAAAAAGTCACGTGCCGAGTTCGTTGATGTATTTGCAGTAACGAGTGTTGGTGGAAGTGGCAGTACCCCTGGTAGTGGTGTCCGTCTTTCATCGATCAGACAACAATTCACACAAGGTAATGTTGCTTTTACAGACAATAACCTTGATATGGCGATTAATGGTACCGGTTTTTTTATCCTGGATGATAGTGGTACGAATATCTATTCGCGCAATGGTGCCTTTGGTGTTGATCGAAATGGTTTTCTGGCTAATGGAGAAGGCCAAAACCTGATTGCTTTTGGAGCTGATGTCAGTGGCAACATAACGGGAGCCGCGGGTCCCATACAAGTGAATACGCAAAACATTGCACCGCAAGCCAGTGCAAACATGACTATCGACCTGAATCTGGATGCAGCACAAGGACAACCCCCTGTTGGTGTATTTTCTGCGACTAATCCAAATTCATTCAATCATTCAACCTCAACAACGATCTTTGATAGTTTGGGCAATTCACACCTTGCTTCTATGTACTATGTTAAAACAGCAACTGCCAACCAATGGAACACCTATTCATTTGTTGATGGTGTACAGGTTGATGGACCGGATACATTGGCTTTTTCAACTACAGGAACATTAACTACCCCGGCAAGTGGAGTAATAAACGTACCATCATTTACCCCTTCGGGTGGTGGTGCTGCAATGACACTGGCCCAGGATTATTCTTCAGCTACACAATTTGGTGCTGCCTTTTCGGTTAATGCATTATCTCAGGATGGTTTTACTACTGGACGACTCAGTGGTCTTGATATTGATGCTCAAGGTATTATCTTTGCCCGTTTTACAAATGGTCAATCCGCTGTTCAGGGTCAGCTTGCTCTAGCCAATTTCCGTAATCCACAAGGTTTGCAACCCGTGAGTGATACATCCTGGGGTGAAACCTTTTCATCTGGCGCTGTAACACTTGGTGCCCCCGGTACAGCAAGTCTGGGTTTAATCCAGGCGGGCGCATTAGAACAATCTAATACCGATCTTTCTGAAGAACTGGTCAATATGATAATTGCACAACGCTCATTCCAGGCGAATGCAGAAGTGATTCAGACCTCTGACACAGTAACTCAATCAATAATCAACCTGAGATAGGGAGATCGTTTAGATCATGGATAAATTACTTTATCTATCAATGACGGCAGCAACCAACACATTACTGAGTCAGGCAACGATCTCAAGTAATCTTGCTAATACCGAGATTCCTGCATTCAAGGCAGATCTGGAACAGTTCAGGAGCATGCCGGTTTTTGGTGATGGATATCCGTCAAGAGTCTATGCCATGTCAGAAAGACCGGGCATCGATTATACCCCGGGCACGATCTATAAGACGGGTAATCCACTCGACTTTGCTATCAATGGAGAGGGTTGGATCGCTGTACAGGCGCCTGATGGATCAGAAGCTTACACACGCCGCGGTGACATGCGCATAAATACTTCAGGTTTACTGGAAAATGGTAATGGTCTGCTTGTTTATGGAAATGGTGGACCAATAGCCTTACCCCCGGCTGAAGAAGTTGTCATTGGTGCTGATGGTACCATTAGTATTCGTCCGGCAGGACAGGACGAAAAAACACTGGCTGTTCTGGATCGTATCAGATTAGTCAATCCAGCGGTTGCAGATCTTACTAAATCACCAGATGGCTTGTTTCGACTACGCAGTGGCGCACCAGCAACTGTCGATGCCAGTGTCAGGGTAGCACCGGAATCATTGGAAACCAGTAATGTGAACCTGGTCGCAGCAATGGCAAGAATGATTGAGCATGGACGTCGCTTTGAACTGGATATCAAGGCAATGACTGCGGCAAAAGAGAATGACGAAGTGGCTACCAGGATACTTGCACTCAATTAATTTATGAATAACAAACGTATGATCGAGTTGGAGAAAGAACAATGACTCAAGCACTATGGATAGCAAAAACAGGTTTGGATGCACAACAATCGCGTATGGCGATAATTTCAAACAACCTGGCAAATGTAAATACAACGGGTTATAAGTATTCAAGACCCATCTTTAATGATTTGTTGTACCAAACTATAAGGCAACCCGGTGCACAATCATCACAAAACACAGAGATTCCGTCCGGATTATTATTAGGTACCGGCGTCAGGACAATGTCGACACAAAAATTTTACAGCCAGGGAAATATCATCCAGACAGAAAATCCGTTGGATGTTGGGATAACCGGTAAGGGTTTCTTTGAAATTTTAATGCCGGATGGGTCAACTGCCTATACCCGTGATGGTACGTTTCAACTGGATTCCCAGGGGCAAATTGTCACGTCAAACGGCTTTATCCTGCAACCTGCGATTACAGTTCCAGCCAATACACAGAGTATGACCATTGGTGAAGATGGTGTTGTCAGTGTGCTGATAGCGGGTAGTACCAGCCCAACCCAGATTGGATCAATTCAGCTCGCTGATTTTATCAATCCGGCAGGTCTGCAACCCATCGGTGATAATTTAGTCAAGGAAACAGCCGCCAGTGGTTCACCTACAACAGGTACCCCTGGTTTGAACGGACTGGGAAGAACAGTCCAGGGATCATTGGAAAGTTCGAATGTTAATGTTGTCGCGGAATTGGTCAATATGATCGAAACCCAACGCGCCTATGAAATGAATTCAAAGGCAATCTCAACATCGGATCAAATGTTGCAATACGCTAGTAACAATCTTTAAAGCGAGTTACTAACGATGAATAAACATCCAGGAAAATATAAAAACACTATAGTTATCATGGTGTTATGTGCTTTTGTGCTGATTTCCGGCTGCCAGACACAGGCAAAACGTGACCCGGCCTTTGCCGCTGTAAGACCACCTTTGCCGCCGGTTGAACCGGAATCTCAAGGTTCAATCTATAAGCCCGGCTTCGATATGCGATTGTTTGAAGATCTCAAGGCTAGCAGGGTAGGTGACATCCTGACAGTGGTATTGAATGAAGCTACCAATGCCGAAAAAGAGGCAATAACGGATACCTCTAAGGCAACGGCTAGCACAATAACCAACCCGACTATCTTTGGCGCAAGTCCAGAATTTGATGTCCCTAGTTTTATGCCTCTGAATATGACAAAAGACTTAAACCTGTCTTCCAGCTTAAGTTCAGATCACTCACTATCTGGAAGTGGGACGGCAGAACAGAGTAATCTCTTAACTGGCAGCATCACGGTTTCAGTGGTTGAAGTATTACCCAATGGAAACCTGATTGTACGTGGAGAAAAACGTGTCACCCTGAATAATGGTGTCGAATATGTACAACTGTCCGGCATCATACGTCCGGTTGATATCCTGGCAAATAATTCAGTCCTGTCTACCCAGGTTGCCGATGCGACGATCAATTATACCGGCGAAGGTGCAGTTGCAGAATCAAATAAAACTGGTTGGTTAGCACGATTCTTTGCCAGCCCCTTTATGCCCTACTAAGTGGTGATCTCAATGAAAACATTAAAGATACTCTTTCTGTTTTTCTTGTTACTGGATTCATCAGTTGTACTAGCTGAACGGATCAAGGATATCGCTAACATCGCGGGTGTACGTGAAAACCAGTTAATCGGTTATGGCCTGGTGGTTGGTCTGGATGGAACCGGAGATACATCTACATCATTTACTACCCAGAGTCTGGAGAGCATGTTAAAGCAGTTTGGTATTTCCTTACCTGCAGGGACTTTACCATTAAAAAATGTCGCTGCAGTCGTTCTCCACGCCATGATTCCACCCTTTGCTAAACCGGGGCAACAGATTGATATTACAGTTTCGTCATTGAGTAATGCCAAGAGTCTGCGTGGTGGAAGTTTGTTAATGACGCCTCTAAAAGGTATCGATGGAAATATTTATGCGATAGCACAGGGTAATGTCGTTGTTGGTGGATTTGGTGTTGCTACTGATGATGGTTCCAGTATTTCTGTTAATGTTCCAAGTGCAGGTCGCATACCTAATGGCGCAATAATTGAAAGAACAGTACCAACATCTTTTGGACAATCTGATGCTATTGTCCTTAATTTACACAACCCTGATTTTACCACTGCAAACCGTATGACAGATGCGATTAATGAATGGATTGGCTTGGGAACCGCACAAGCAATAGACGGTACGTCCGTTAGAGTGACTGCACCATCAGACTATTCTCAACGTGTTGCCTTTGCCTCATTGCTGGAAAACATAACCTTTGAACCCGGTTCAGCACCGGCACGTGTGATCGTTAATTCGAGGACCGGCACGGTTGTAATAAGTAAACATGTTACTGTAGATGAAGCTGCCGTCTCACATGGTAGCCTGGTCGTAACAATCACAGAGAACCCAATCATCAGTCAACCGGGTGCATTTTCTGATGGAACAACCGCAGTTGTCTCTGCTCAAGATATCTCTGTTGAACAGGAAGATAATCGTATGTTCCTGTTTAATCCTGGCGTATCGCTGGATGATGTTGTACGTGCTGTTAACCAGGTCGGTGCCGCTCCAGGCGACCTGGTTGCGATACTTGAAGCATTAAAAGAAGCGGGCGCACTCAGGGCCCAACTTATCATTATTTGATACAAGACATGGAATACAATCTTTCAGACGCAAGTATTTATACGGAATTTAGTGGGCTGCATAAGCTAAAGCTGGCAGCTAAAAATGCTTCGCCTGAAGCACTCGAAGAAGTGGCTAACCAATTTGAAGCATTTTTTCTTAAAATGATGTTGAAGCAAATGCGTGATGCCAGTTTAGGCGAAGGACTGTTTGATTCTGATCAATCACGTTTATATCAAGACATGATGGACCAGCAACTGTCGTTAAATCTCGCTGAAAAAAGAACTATTGGGATAGCAGATAGTATTATCAGGCAACTTCAACATACTGTTAAAAACAATGAAAAATCAGAGGGGTTAAAATCTTTACCTCAACGCACGCAGTTTGACCGGACGATGTTAAAACTGTCACCCGATATTCAGTTAAGACGAAATAATTATCAAACACCAAAAGACTTTATTAATGCAATGCGTCCATATGCTGAAGATGCTGCAGGGAAACTGGGTGTCCCTGCAAATATCCTGTTGGCACAATCTGCACTGGAAACAGGTTGGGGAAATAAAATTATTCAACATCACAATGGCCAAAGTAGTCATAACCTGTTTGGTATAAAAGCTAATGGACGTTGGAATGGTCAACACGTCAATGTTAGTTCACTGGAATTTGTTGATGGTAAGGCCAGGCGTGAATTTTCAAACTTTAGAGTGTATGAATCATATCAACAGAGTTTTGAAGACTATGTGAATTTCATCAAGACTGACGATCGCTACCGTGCTGCTTTACAAAAACGCGGTGATGGAGAAGCCTACATCAAGGCATTACAGGATGCGGGTTATGCAACTGATCCCCAATATGCCAGTAAAGTTATTAACATTGTTCAGCGTGAATCGATTTAGTAACAGGATTAATGAACCATGGCATCGATATTAAACTCAGCAATTAGTGGATTACTGGCTTCGCAACGAAGCCTGGCGACGGTCAGTCACAATATTTCCAATGTCCATACCGAAGGTTATAGTCGTCAGCGGGTTGAACTGGTAGCACGTGAAGCACAGTTTAGAGGTGAGGGTTATATCGGTAATGGTGTTGAGACCTCGACCGTTACCCGTATTACTGATCAGTTTATTAACACGCAGTTGCGTACAAGTACGAGTAGCTCAAGTGATATCAATGCCTTTTTAACACTTGCAAGCAGGGTCGATAATATGCTGGCGAATGAAGAGACTGGTCTAAACTCAAGCTTGCAGAATTTTTTTGCTGCCATTCAGGATGTAAATGATTTACCTTCATCAACAACTTCGCGTCAAGTCATGATCAGTGAGGCCGAGTCCTTAGCTGCCCGCTTCCAGTTCCTTGATAGTCGCTTGTCTGATCTTGGTGATGAAGTAAAGATTCAGCTAAGTGAAGATATCAGTGACATTAATACTATCGCCACATCAATTGCAGACATAAATTCACGTATTGTTGCTGCAACAGGTGTTGCCGGTGGTCAACCACCCAATGATTTACTTGACCAACGTGAAGTTTTAATTCTGGATTTAGCTGAGTTAGTGACCGTTAATACTATTGAACAGAGCGATGGCTCATTAAATGTTTTTATCGGTAAAGGACAACCTTTGGTCATTAGTAAAAATCCAAGTTCGTTAGGTCTCACTGAAACCTATGAAGGCCATTATGAAATATCCCTGGCAGATCAATTCAACTCCATCAACATTACCGACAGTATCAGTGGTGGCTCTCTTGGTGGACAAATAAATTTTCAAACACAGATGTTGGAACCTGCAAAGAATGCCCTGGGTCGATTGGCTATAGGCCTGGCGGACACCTTTAATGATCAACATCGATTGGGTGCGAGTCTGGATGGTGATGTAAATACGGCGTTTTTTACAGTAGGTGCGCCCAGTGTTATTGCTTTGAGTACTGCACCGAATAATGTTACGTCAACAATAACCGGCCCAACGGCACTTTCAGACAGTGATTACAATTTAACGTTTAATGGCGGGAATCTTTACACATTAACGCGTTTGAGTGATGCCACGACAACGGCAATCAATACAGGGGGTGCTTCTCCCTATACAACACCAACAGTTGACGGTTTTACATTAACCATAACCGCAGGTGCGGCAGTCAATGACCAATATATTATTCGTCCAACAGTCAATGGGGCAAGTGATATCTCTGTATTGATCACGGACCCAAGAAAAGTGGCGATTGCAGGACCCTTAAAAACAGGGGCAGTTACCAACATTTCAGGTGTGCCAACCAATCTGGGAAATGCTGCAATATCTGAAGTGAATATTTTATCTACAACAGGGGTGCCTTTGGCTTCAAATATTACCTTGATCTTCGATGCATTAAATAATCGATTTGATATATCAGCACCCCCCGGTGGAACAATAGCGTATAACCCGACAACTGATAATGCGGGTAAACAATTTACTATTGCCGCTACCGGTAACGCGACCTTTACCATTTCCGGTTTTCCTGAAAATAGTGATGGATTTGTTATTCAGAATAATACCGGTGCTGATGGTGATAATCGAAATGGTTTATTGCTTGGCGATCTGCAATCAAGTCGATTGTTATTAAACGGTTCGGCCTCATACCAGGATACCTATGGTCAGCTGGTAGCAGATATCGGTTCAACCACCCGGCAGACAGAGATCAGTAGTGAGGCATTGGGTATATTACTAGAGCAGACTGTTGAAGCACGTGAGAGTGTTTCCGGCGTTAACCTGGATGAAGAGGCTGCAAACATGCTCAAATTTCAACAATCCTATTCTGCAGCTGCACAAATGATCAATGTAGCCGATAATCTGTTTAACACACTAATGAATGCATTCCGATAAGGTATAATTATGCGAGTGTCAACATCTTATTTCGCGCAGCGTGGGCTCACCAGTATGCTGGAGCAACAGAATCGGCTTGCTGAAATTCAGGAACAGGTATCATCGGGTAAACGATTACTTAGACCTTCTGATGATCCATCAGGTGCCGCTCAAATATTACGTCTGGAACAAGCGCTTTCTGTGACTAATCAATATCAACGCAATGCAGGAAATGCATTGAATAGATTGACACTGGAAGAATCAACGCTGGATAGCGTACAGGATTCATTAATACGAATCAGGGAACTGGCAATACAGGGGACTAATTCAACCATAGGTAATACGGACCGCCTGGCCCTGGCCCAGGAAGTGCGTGAACGCTTGAATGAACTGGTTAGTCTTGCCAATACCAGGGACGCAAACCAGGAATACCTGTTTTCAGGTTATAAAGTGACAACCAAACCCTTTACCCAGGCTGCGGATGGTACGTTTGTCTATAGCGGTGACCAGGGACAACGCGCCTTACAGATATCGTCCGGTCGTCAGATCTTGGATGGTGATTCAGGTAATGATGTTTTCGTTAATGTGAAAAATGGTAACGGTACCTTTCAAACAAATGCCAATGCATTAAATAACGGAACGGGCGTCTTCGATATTGGTCAATTAGTTGACCCAACGGCCTATGTCGCAGATACCTATACTATTACCATAGCGGGGACACCAGGAAATCTTACTTATGGTGTGACCGGTGCGACAAGTGGTGTTGTAGTCGCAGCAGGAACAGCTTTTTCAGATGGAGGTACTATCCAGTTTAATGGGTTACAAACCGGGATAACCGGTGCCCCGACCGCTGGTGATACCTTTACCGTAACACCGAGTACAAACCAGGATATGTTTAGTTCTGTTCAGAAACTGGTAACGGCATTGGAAACCTCAATCTCAAGTCCGGCTGGACAATCTGATATTCTTAATTTAATTAACCCGGCATTAAGTGAAATTGATCTGGCATTTGACAATATCACGCGTATCCGTACCAGTGTCGGCGCAAGACTTAAAACGATTGATGATCAAATCAATGTTAATGAGGGCTTCAAAATTGAAATGGCATCAACTTTATCCAAGGTCAGGGACCTTGATATAGCAGAAGCCGCAGTTGAACTGCAATCACGTTTGATCGCATTACAGGCAGCACAAACTACATACACTCGTATTCAAGGTTTATCACTTTTTGACCATATCTAGGAGTCTGTTATCCAGGTCATTTTTGTCTTGATTTGATGTAATTTTTTATCGAAGTTATTTTCAATATTTTCATATCCTTACACTTCTTTTGTTTACACCTCTAATTAAGCCTGAATTCAACTAAAGTTTTTATTCTGTATTCCGATAACCTTGATCGGAAGCAGTGAATATCGACCCCCGGGTTGATATATCTGCTAGAGAATAACCTTAGACTCTGTTGATAAATATATGAACAACAGAGTGATCAAAGGAGCATAATTATGCCACAAGTAATTAATACGAATGTAATGTCTTTGAATGCACAGAGAAACCTGAATACATCAGGTAGCGGTCTGGCAACTGCGTTACAAAGACTCTCATCAGGTATGCGAATCAACAGTGCGAAAGATGACGCTGCGGGTCTTGCTATTTCTAACAGAATGACTGCCCAGATTCGTGGTTTGAACCAGGCGGGACGAAACGCGAATGACGGTATTTCATTATCTCAAACAGCTGAAGGTGCAATGGGTACCATCACGAGTAGTCTACAACGTATTCGTGAACTGTCTATCCAGTCAGCCAACGCAACCAATAGTGCCTCTGACCGTGCAGCCCTGCAGACTGAAGCGGCACAGCTGATAGCTGAAATTGATCGTGTTGCTTCAACCACCAGTTTTAACAGTGTAAACCTGTTAGACGGTACATTTACTTCACAACAGTTCCAGGTGGGTGCGGATGCAAACCAAACCATTACGCTTTCATCAATTACCAGCGCTAGAACAACAGACTTGGGTGCCAGTTTCTCAAGCACGGTTACCAGTGCTGCGCTCAGTACTGCTAATACGATTGATTCAGGTGATTTGATCATTAATGGTGTAACGCTTGGAGCGGTAGCAACGGATGCTAAAGCAGTTGCAACAGCAATTAATGCCTTGTCTGGCACGAATGTAACTGCAACGGCCAATGCTACTACCTATACTGGTGCAGCAGCAACCGCCTTCACAGCGATTACAGCGGGTGATTTGACCGTTAACGGAGTGAGTGTTGGTGCAGTTGCTGCTGATGCAGACGCAACCGCCCGTGCTAGCGGTATCATTGCCGCAGTTAATACTGTTTCCGCGGCAACTGGTGTTGTTGCTTCTAACGCAACCGCGACCACAGTTTTGTTGACTGCTGCTGATGGTAGAAACATTACTGTTGCACATGCTGGCGCTTCATCAACTGCTGCAATCACAGGTCTAACAGCAGCTGACTATGAAAGTACTGTGACATTGAATTCTACCGGTAGCGGTGGTATTACATTGACAACAGCAGGGACGATTGCTGATACCGGTTTTACAGCAGGTGCCAATGCGGCCGCGCTTTCTGGTACAGCAGTATCAGCGTTGGACATTTCTAGTGTAGCCGGCGCTAATACCGCCATCGCTTCAATTGATGCGGCCCTGGATACCATCAACTCTTCCCGTGCAACATTAGGTGCAATACAGAGTCGATTTGAATCTGTGGTTGGTAACCTGGCCGTCACCTCTGAGAACCTCTCAGCAGCGCGTAGTCGTATTCAGGATGCTGACTTTGCGTCTGAAACAGCAGCTTTGACAAAAGGCCAGATCTTGCAACAAGCAGGTATCTCAATCTTGTCACAAGCAAACTCACAACCTCAATTAGTACTTTCATTATTACAGTAATAATGAGGTTGAGTAGTAAACACGCGGTCGGGTTACTAGCCCGACCGCGTTTTAAGATTAGAAATTTCTGGAGGTTATATTATGCCTACTGAAGTCACCACAGAAACGAGACACACCCTGTCTCGTGTCGCTGAGAATTCGCGAGTTCAGCAACGCCATGAGGTGATTGAGGCAAACAGGACGGATGCACGGCAAGGTTTGTCTATAAATAAACAATCTGTGCCGCCTGCTAGGGAAAGTAGCCAACCATCAAACCAACAGCTAACACAGGCTGCTGATAACATGAATAAACATGTTCAGAGCCTGAAACGCGATTTGCATTTCAGTGTAGATGCAGATACCGGTGAAACCATTATCAGGGTTGTCGATAGCGAGAGTCAGAAAACGATCCGCACCATTCCATCTGATGAGTTTCTCAGCATGTCACAGCAATTAAACCAAAGTGTTGGTATGTTGCTTAATGCCCGGGCTTAATTGGTGCAATTTCTGCATAACTAGAGCAAAGAAACCCGAAATAAAAAGGAGTCGTTATGATTTCTGTGCCCGGAATTGGCTCCGGACTGGATATTAATTCAATAGTAAGTAGTCTTGTTGCTGCGGAAGGCGATGCAAAGACATTATTACTGGCGAATAAACGTTCTGACACTGAGGCGGAAATTTCTGCGTTTGGCGGTTTAAAAAGTATTCTTTCAACATCATTTACTCCACCGCTGACGTTTCTAAAATCTGCAACAAATTTTCAATCAAATACGTTAACTTCTGCTGATCCAACAGTCTATACCACGACTGCGACATCGGGCTCAGTTGCTCCCGGTGTATTTGCTATTGAGGTGAGAGATTTTGCTGAAGCGCATAAATTAATGACAGCCGGCTTTACCGATCAAAATACGGTTGTCGGTACAGGTACTCTGACTATCTCAGTGGGTACTTCAAGTTTTGATGTGACGATAGACAGCAGCAATGAAACTCTTGCAGGGATACGCAGTGCAATTAATGATGCAACTGATAATACTGGTATTTCAGCTACTATTATTAATGTGGATGATGGTGCAGGTGGTACTGAAGCTAAACTAATCTTAAGTTCTGATGATACAGGCACTGCCAATGCATTAACGGTAACCGTCGATGATGATGACCTGGTTGATACTGATGCTTCAGGTTTATCCGCCTTTTATTATGATACGGGTGATGCAACATCGCCGGAGCAGTTGACACAGATTAATGCGGCTGTAGACGCAGAGGTCTATATTGATGGTCAAAAGGTTTTAAGCTCATCAAATACCGTTACTGATGCTATTCAGGGCGTGACAATAACACTTATTAAAGAAGACGCAGGTAATATTCATGACCTGACCGTAGCCACAGATACAGCAACAATTAAAACCAATATCGAATCATTTGTTTCAAATTATAGTTCTTTAATAACGTTTATGAATGGAGTTACTGCTTTTGATTCTAAAGCCGGTACAGTTGGTATTCTTCTTGGCGATGCAACAATCAGAAGCCTCAGTAACCAAATAAGAACACAAATCAACGAAACAGTCACAGGCATTAGTGGTCAATATACAACCCTGGTTGATTTGGGTATTACATCCAAAAGTGATGGAACATTGGAAATAGATGCCACCAAATTGGATACAGCACTGAATACAAATATGGATGATGTTGCTGAATTGTTTTCTTCTGCAAATGGTGTTGCAACAAAACTCGATAGTATTGTTAATGAATACACAAAAGCAGATGGTCTGCTTGATAGCAAGACATCGGGTCTGAATGAAACTGTTAAAGATATTGATGAAGACCTGGAAGATTTGTCTCTTGAGTTAACAACACTTGAAGACCGCTTGTTAGCCCAATTTTCAGCTTTGGATGTTTTGATGTCACAATTAAATTCAACCAGTAGTTTTCTGACACAACAGTTTGACCTGATTGGGAATATTTTTAATCAATCAAAGTCATAATCGAAAATAAAAAGTACGTGATAATAGAAATTAAAATTAGTGAGGTAAAGGATAATGAAGAATCCTAATCTGGGAAACATTCTCGCATTGAAGGAATATAACAAAATTAACCTTCAAACTGGTATTGAAAATGCCTCTCCGCATCGTTTAATCCAGATGCTGATTGATGGTGCTCTGGCAAGGCTTGCTCAGGCCAAAGGGCACATGAAAGCAAATTCTATAGCGCAAAAAGGTGAAGATATAAGCATGGCGATATCCATTATAGGTGGACTACGCGATAGCCTGGACCATAAAAAAGGTGGGGCAATAGCCGATAATCTTGATAGTTTATACGAATACATGACTTATCGATTAATGGAATCAAATTTGAAAAATGATATTTCATTAATTGACGAAGTTCACGATTTGTTAATGGAGATTAAAACAGCCTGGGATGCAATCGCAAGTCAACCTGCAGCAATGCAAGGTGAGGCACATATCGAGCAGCCTGCAGCCTGATAAAAATTTAAGGCAGATAACAATCATGCAGTCAGGTGCCCAGGGTAGCTTTAATTCAATAATTAGTTCAGGTGAACAACTCTATAAGCTGGCTAGGAACCTGGATATAGCTGAGCTCGAAAAAGAATTACCCGAATATACACGAATTATCGAACAGTATTTTCTTGGACTGGACAGGGAAGAATTAACGCATGCTGATTTTAAAGAGTTGAAGCAAGTTATGTCTGCGCATAAAAAGATTGTTAATTTAATCAATAAAGAAAAAGAAAAAATTTCAAAAAATCTCAAGCAACTTCATACCGGCAAAGAGATGCAGAATACCTATCCACAAACGAGATACTGAAGATAGAGCTGTTATTAGTACTTACCTGGGGATCTATATATTCCCGATTTGCCCCACATTTTTTCAATTTATATATAAGCTGATCATCCTGAATTAACGACAATATTTTGACATTTTTACCGCCAACTGCTTAACTATAGTTCTAAGATCAATATGATCTTGAGATTGAAGGGAGGAGCTCCTGTGGAGGGGGTAACTAATAAAGTCGTTATAATTGATAGTTCCAGCAAGGTTCGTAGCCATGTTACAGCGATTATGGAATTTATGGGTTATGAGCCTGTTCAAATAACTGAACCTGCAAATTGGCAATCTCGATTTGGTAAAATACATGGAATTATTATGGTTGTACTTGGCAATTGCGGTACAAACAAGGATTTGTTAGCTGTATTCAGAGGCATAAAATCAATTGATGCTTACCTGCCGATAATTCTCCTGAATGATCCAGAATCTAAAACACATTTTAACCAGGAAATGGATATTGGTTCTATCGCATCAATAAACCTGCCATTGCGATATCAGAAACTGGAATCAGTATTACAGCAATTACAACTCTATCGTCAAACACGACATGAAGATGGCAGCCCACGATCAATGGAATTATTTCGTAGTCTTGGTGGCACAAGTAAATCCATTAAACGTGTACGTCGCATGGTTGAAAAGGTTGCAGATACCGATGCAAACGTATTGATTGTGGGTGATTCCGGTTCCGGAAAGGAAGTCGTAGCTCGAAATATTCATTATCAATCATCAAGAAGAAACAAACCATTTGTTCCAATTAACTGTGGAGCAATTCCTCCTGATTTACTCGAAAGTGAATTATTTGGTCATGAAAAAGGTGCATTCACCGGCGCTATAAGTACACGCCAGGGGCGTTTTGAGATGGCAGAGGGTGGAACTTTATTCCTCGATGAAATAGGTGATATGAGTTTATCCATGCAGGTAAAACTACTTCGCGTATTACAGGAACGAACATTTGAACGAGTTGGTAGTAATAATAGTATAACCGCTGATGTCCGGATCGTAGCTGCAACACATGTCGATTTGGAAAATGCTATTGAAACCGGACGTTTTCGTGAGGATTTATTTTATAGACTAAATGTTTTTCCAATTGAAATGCCGGCATTGAGGGATCGTGCCGAAGATCTGCCGATGTTATTTTGTGATTTGGTCGAACGATTAGAGCATGAAGGCAATGTTGGTATATCGCTAACGCAATCAGCTATAGATTCTCTTGTGCAATACCATTGGCCGGGTAACGTGCGTGAACTTGCAAATCTGATCGAACGTCTTTCAATTCTTTATCCAAATGGTGTCGCTGATGTACACGATCTGCCAGAAAAATACCAGGTGCAAACCATATTGGAAACACTGCCAACAGAAGATGGTACTGAACCAGATTTGCAGTTACGTATGCCAAGATTACCTAAAAACGGTGTTAATCTGAAAGACCATATCAACTCAATTGAGTACAGTCTTATAAAGCAAGCCCTGGATGAATCAAACGGTGTTGTTGCACATGCAGCCAAACGATTGAATATGGGGCGTACTACATTGGTAGAAAAAATGCGTAAGCTTGATATGCAGCGCAAAGACACAGCGTCGGGAATTTGACGTAATACACATTGTTTTATGTATGTTAATCAGTGCAATTGCTTGTATTTACTAGGATAAACTCAATGGCATAGTCCTTGCTCTCACCTAAATTAACGTGTTTTGTTAATGGTGGGGAAATGTCGCAACAACAAGTTTCGAGAAAGTCTGAATCAATGAAGACGGAATCACTGGAACAGGCTTTCCAGCACTTCAGTGAAGTTTCTTCATCACTAACTCACTTTTATGAAGGTCTCGAACAAAAAGTAACTTTGTTAAGTAAAGAACTCGCTGATACACGTTCTCAAAAAATGCGTGAATATGTAGAACGTGAACGAGTAACCAATCGTCTTGAAAACCTTTTACGTGCATTACCCGGTGGTGTTATCGTAATTGATGGACAAGGTATTGTGCAGGAATGTAATCCTGCTGCACTGGAGTTACTTGGTACACCATTGGTCGGTAAACGTTGGCGTGATGTTGTCGAACGTGCGTTTAAACCTAAATGGGATGATGGCCATGATGTAACTTTGCATGATGGCCATTATGTCAACATCTCCACACAACCACTGGATTCAGAACCGGGACAAATTATACTTATTACTGATGTTACCGAGACTCGGCATCTTCAGGAACAAATCTCCGGTTTGAAACGTGCCTCTGCCATGGGTGAAATGGCAGCCGCATTGGCACACCAGATTCGAACACCACTTTCTTCCGCATTGCTCTATGTTTCAAATCTAGGTGTGAAACAACTTGATAATGAACGTCGAAATCGCTTCACGAAAAAAACGATGTCGGCATTACAACATCTGGAAATCCTGGTTGAAGAAATGTTGTTATTTGCTCGCGGAGGTCGTTTGAATGCCAGACCGTCAAATATTTCTGATGTGATCAATGATTTTATCAAACAACAAAATAGTGATCTGGAAAATTGTGATTTAAATATCACGTTTAATAATGAAATCCCGGATGTGCAAGTAAATCTGAGTTGTGATGCCTTTAAAAGCGCACTACAAAATATATTTAATAATGCATGCCAGGCTGGAGGTAATGCAATCAACCTAAAGATTCATCTGCTACAAAATCAATCAGATCAAATTCAGTTAATAATTACAGATGACGGCCCGGGTATCCCAGATTTAATTAAATCAAGATTATTTGAGCCATTTGTAACAACGCGCGTCAATGGAACAGGTCTTGGTCTGGCAGTCGTTGATGCTGTTGTTCGTGCACATAAAGGAACAATTGTTGTAGAAGACGCACCTGAAAAAGGCACATGTTTCACAATATGTCTGCCAGTTTATAAATCTAAAAATAATAACAAAGCTTAATAGAAAAGCGGGCTTATCACTAACAGGAGTGCAATATGAAGTATACGGTTTTGATAGTTGAGGATGATAATGACTTGCGTGAGGCCTTGAAAGATACGCTCACAATAGCAGGTTATATCCCTAAAATTGCAATTAATGGTGAAGATGCACTTGAACTCCTGCAAAACGAATCCATCGATATGGTTATTAGCGATATACAAATGAACAAGATGGATGGAATCAAGTTATTAAAAAGAATCAAGACCATTCAGGCTGGCGTCCCGGCAATCTTGATGACTGCATTTGGCACGATTCAACAAGCAGTTGATGCCATGCAGCTTGGTGCAGTTGATTATCTTGTTAAACCATTTCAGTCAGAGGTATTGATTACCAAGGTCAGTCAGTTTTTACCTACTGTGTTGACTGAAACAGATAAAGGATTTGTTGCAGTAGATTCCAGAACCAAAGAGGTTATGGAACTGGCAAAACGCGTTGCAAATAGTGATGCAACTTTACTTATTGCCGGTGAAAGCGGAACGGGTAAAGAAGTCCTGGCACAATATGTTCATCAGCAATCAAATCGAAGTAATCAACCATTCGTTGCCATCAATTGTGCTGCCATTCCTGAAAATATGCTGGAAGCAATATTATTTGGCTATCAAAAGGGTGCCTATACCGGTGCTTATAAGTCATGCCCGGGTAAATTCGAGCAAGCACAGAATGGGACCTTGTTGCTCGATGAAATTTCTGAAATGAGTTTGTCATTACAAGCAAAACTATTGCGCGTTCTTCAGGAGAGAGAAGTCGAAAGACTGGGCGATCAAAATTCAATCGAATTAAATGTCAGGGTAATAGCAACATCAAACAGGAATATGCGTAAGGAAGTTACTGCAGGACGTTTCCGCGAAGATTTATTTTATCGATTGAATGTCTTTCCAATAAATATGCCTGCATTGCGAGAACGTAAAGACGATATCGTCCCAATTGCAGAATTTTTACTTGCACGTGCAGCGACTGAAAACAATGTTTCATGTCCCGAAATATCTAATGATGTATGCAGGACGCTTCAGACTTATTCCTGGCACGGTAATGTTCGTGAGCTGGATAACGTAATGCAACGCGCATTAATTCTTCAAGTTTCAGGGACAGTGACAACAAGTGATATTCAATTTGAACACAACTCTTATCAAGAGATGCCAGACTCCAGTGAAGTGAATGATGATAATGATTTTGAAATAAATAATACGCTTGGTGGGGACCTTAAGGTCCGTGAACAAAATATGATTATCGAAGCATTGAAAGAAACCATGGGTAGTCGAAAATCCGCCGCAGAAAAACTTGGTATAAGTCCGCGAACTTTGCGTTACAAGCTGGCAAGAATGCGTGAACGTGGTATCGCAATACCGGTTAATTAATAAACAATAATACAGGGAATTAACAATGAACGAAATTAATATGGATCAACTTCTTGTGCAAATGCGAGCAATGGCAGAAAGGGTCAGCGATGTTAATCAAGAAGCTGTAGCTAAAGATAATAGTCCGGATTTTTCCAATATGTTCAAGAATGCTGTTAATCAAGTCAATGAAACACAACAACATGCAGGTGAACTGACTAAACAGTTTGAGTTAGGAAATCCTGATATTGATGTCACTGATGTAATGATTAACTTACAAAAGGCCTCAGTATCTTTTCAGGCGATGACACAGGTACGCAATCGACTTGTAAGTGCATATCAGGAAATCATGAATATGTCAGTTTAATGTTTAATTGTGAGTTAATATGATGGCAGAACCAATAGTAATTCCAGCAGATGTAAAGCGGACACTTTTCTTTCGCCAGATAGCTTTTTTATTTGCTATTGCAGCAAGTGTTGCAGTCGGGGTATATGTAGTGCTCTGGTCGCAAAGACCAAATTACAGTCTGTTGTATGGAAGTTTGTCTGATCAGGATGCTTCACAGGTTATCGAGTCCTTGCAAAAGGCAAATATTGATTACCATGTTGACCAGAACTCCGGGGCGGTGATGGTTCCTTCAGCAAAGGTTCACGAAGCAAGAATGAAACTGGCTGCGGAAGGTTTACCCAAAAGCGCCAATAGTGGTTTTGCTATTCTGAACGAAGAACAAAAGCTTGGCACCAGCCAGTTCATGGAAAAGGCACGTTATCAACACGCATTGGAAAATGAATTGGCCATGTCTATTTCAAAGGTCAGTGCAGTTAAAGCGGCAAGAGTTCATCTTGCATTACCTAAAGAAAGTGTATTTTTACGTAATCGTAAAGCTGCGAGTGCTTCAGTATTACTGGATCTCTATCCTGGACATCGTCTGGAAGCAGGACAGGTCGCTGCTATTTCCAACCTTGTTGCTTCCAGCGTTCCTGGCCTGGAATTATCAAATGTAAGTATCATTGATCAATATGGGCGCTTAATGACTAATAACCAGTCATCTGCTGATTTGGCAA
Source organism: uncultured Enterobacteriaceae bacterium (assembly GCA_964392105.1). Classification (GTDB taxonomy): domain Bacteria; phylum Pseudomonadota; class Gammaproteobacteria; order Eutrophobiales; family Eutrophobiaceae; genus UBA7359. The sequence continues at coordinate 7,196 of CAYMPA010000004.1, read as the reverse complement.
TGACTGCATCACAATTTCAATATGCAACACAGGTAGAAAACTCCTACATAAAACGAATTGAAAATATCTTGATACCAATGCTTGGACAGGATGGCGTAAAAGCACAGGTAACGGCTGAACTGGACTTTACCAGTACTGAACAAACACGTGAATCATACAATCCTGATATGCCGGCCTTGCGTAGTGAACAACTGGAAGAAGATTCAAAATCATCATCAGGTATTACTGGTGGTGTACCAGGTGCCTTATCTAATCAACCTGCAATTGATGGAAGTGCACCGGAAATTATCAGTCAGAGTGATACAAGGAATAAAAGTGATGATAAGTCTGGCGTTGGTAGTATGCAACGTCGGTCTACACGAAATTATGAATTAGATAAAACAATCAGTCATACGCGCCTGTCCACTGGAAGTTTGCTTCGATTATCAGTTGCTGTTGTCATTGATTATAAAAAGAGCCTGAATGATAAAGGTGAAGTTGTACGGGTAGAACACACGCCAGAAGAACTGGATCAGATTACGAACCTGGTAAAAGAAACAATCGGTTTTAATGCAATTCGCGGTGATAGTGTCAATGTTATGAATGCACAGTTTAGTTTGCCCGAAGCAGTAGAACCATTACCAGAAGTACCCGTTTGGCAACAAGCCTGGGTATGGGATATCGCTAAACAAGTACTTGGTGGTTTGTTCGTCTTGTTTATTGTATTTGGAGTTTTAAGACCCGCTATCAAAAATATGATGAATAAGGAAATAACATTACATCAGGCAGCATTGGCCGGTCCGGGTGGTGTTGCAGGTCAACTGACTGCAGATGTTGATGGAGACTTAACACCGCATGCTAGAGAAATGAAAGCGCTTGAAGCTGCCCCCGAATACGATAAATCAATTCATAATGTCAAGGAAATGGTGAATGCCGATCCAAAGCTTGCAGCCCAGGTCGTACGAAATTGGGTTGGTGAAGAATGATCCTGGATTCCTCAGTTGACCGGCTTTTTGCTCCTGCAAAGCCTGCATACACACCATCCATGGTGATAACCGGCCTTGAATTATGATTATGTATTTTAAAATAGCAGCTTATAGGATGTTAGGCATACAGCCATTGAGTGAGTTCGCCTACTCGTTTGATTGCATGTTTTTCAGTCCCATTTGCTTGACGGTAAAAATCTTGCGTAGGGTGACTATGCGCGGTTTTTTAGTCGGCGCAAAGCTTCCGCGTCCCTGCTCACGCTCCTTACCTGCATCCATGCAGGCAACTGAACCTGACAAATCGGCAGGAGAGCCGACTTGCACGGCTGAAAGCCGCCCCGCAGGGGTGCGGTACATGGACGTGCCGCATGTAAAACACACACTTAACATGCCGTTCTTTGTAAATGATTCACGGTGCAAACGAGTCCAACTGAGGATTCCAGGATAGTGGCAGCACTCAAAAAAAGTGCGGGGCTTGACCCGACACAAAAAGCAGCGGTCTTGTTAATGACCATTGGCGAAGATTCTGCGGCTGAAGTCCTGAAACATATGGGGCCAAAAGAGGTACAGCGTATTGGTATTGCTATGACAACGGTCAAGGATCTCACCAAGGAAATGGTTAACAGTGTCATTGGCGAATTTATGAATACGGTGAATAAACAAACCGCTTTAGGTGTGGGTGTCGATGACTATGTACGTAATGTCTTGCACAGTGCCCTTGGTGAAGAAAAAGCCGCGAGTGTCATTGACCGGATATTGCTCGGTGGTAATTCAAAGGGACTTGAATCATTGAAATGGATGAATCCGAAATCTGTTGCAGAATTAATACAAAATGAGCATCCGCAGATTATCGCCATTATCCTGTCTTACATCGAAAGTGATATGTCTGCAGAAGTCCTCATTGAATTTCCTGAAAAAGTACGATCTGATCTTTTGTTACGAATTGCAACCCTGGAAAGTGTTCAACCTGCAGCAATGAAAGAATTAAATGAGACACTTGAACGTCAACTAAAAGGTAGTAATGGTGTGCATTCATCCACCATCGGCGGGGTTAAGGCCGCTGCTGATATCCTGAACTTCATCGATTCAAATGCTGAAGCCGCAATCATAGAAAAGGTTAAAGAGGTTGATGAAGACCTGGGTCAGGAAATACAAGATTTGATGTTTGTATTCGAAAACCTGATGGGAGTCGATGATCGGGCAATGCAGACGATATTGAGAGAAGTTTCTACTGATACCCTATTGTTAGCGATGAAGGCAGCTGATGATGAATTAAAAGAGAAGATCTATGCCAATATGTCGAAACGTGCTGCTGAAATGTTACGTGATGATCTGGAAGCAAAAGGCCCGGTTAAATTGAGTGAAGTAGAAGTAGCACAAAAAGAAATTCTTTCAATAGCAAGACGTTTGGCAGAAGAAGGTCAAATTTCCCTGGGCGGAAGTGCCGACGAAGAAATGGTTTAATGATTTAGAAAATCCCGGTTCATAAAACAGTCATTAATAATAACAAACTGCATTACTAGATACTTATTCCCGTGACCAACTTAAAACAACGCATTATTTCAGCTAACGAAGCAGACGAATACATTGAATGGCAGGTGCCTCATGTACAAGGGAAGATTGCAAATGAATTTGATAATGGATTACATCCTCCCACAGCCAATGAAATGCAAACACTGCATAAAGATGCCTATGATGAAGGTTTCAATATGGGGCGTAAAGAAGGTCGTCCGCAAGGATATAAGGAAGGCCGTGCACAAGCTGAATCTGAATCACAACAACTCTTCCAAAGACTTGAAGAATTATTTAATTCATTAGCAAATCCTGTTTCACAACTGGATGATGAACTGGAAAATAGTATTGCGGAATTAACATTATCTATTGCCCGACAACTTGTGCGGCGGGAAATTAAAACCGAACCCGGTGAGATTGTTGCGGTGGTTAGAGAAGCGGTACGTGCACTACCTATCTCAGCAAGAAACCCGACTATTTTTTTACATCCCGAAGACATGCAGCTTGTTCGTAGTGCCTTATCTCTTGGTGATGATGAAAAGTCATATCGATTTGAAGAGGACCTGTTATTGACCCGCGGTGATTGTCGAGTTGAGACAGAATCATCGTATATCGACGCTAGTATCGAAGCGCGCTTGTCTGCCATCGCTGCCAATATGTTAGGTGATGAACGTCATCATGATGAGAAAAACGATGACGATGCATCTTGATCCTGATCGACGTCCTGTCTGGAAACAAAGAATAAATCATCTTATTGAAAAAAATCGTAAACCTGTACCTATGATTGTACAGGGCAGATTGATCCGAATGGTTGGTTTAACCCTGGAAGCTGCGGGTTGCCGGGCAGCAATTGGCGATTATTGTCGGATTAATAATGATGAGCAGACATTAATCGATTCAGAAGTTGTTGGCTTTTCCGGCGATAATCTTTTCCTAATGCCAACGGGCCAACCGCATGGTTTATCACCCAATGCTCGTGTCATTCCATTAGGACGTGCAGGTGATGTTGCTGTTGGTCCAGATCTTTTAGGACGCGTTATTAACGGTGCAGGACAACCACTCGATGATGGTCCAATCATTAAGACAAAGGACAAAGTGCCATTAACTGGCAGACCAATTAACCCTTTATCCAGAGAAAAAATTACCGAACCTATGGATGTCGGTATTCGTACTATTAATACATTTTTTACGATTGGTCGTGGCCAACGTCTCGGGTTATTTGCCAGTAGTGGTGTTGGTAAGAGTGTCATACTCGGCATGATGGCACGTTTTACAGAGGCCGATGTTATTGTTGTTGGACTCATTGGTGAACGTGGTCGTGAGGTAAAAGAATTTATAGAACAGAGTTTGGGGCAAATGGGTTTATCGCGATCTGTCGTCATTGCGACTCCAGCAGATGATCCACCATTAATGCGCTTACATGGTGCCTTATTGGCAACCAGCATCGCTGAGTATTTTCGTGATCAAGGACAGCATGTGCTGTTATTAATGGATTCATTAACACGATTTGCACAGGCTCAAAGAGAGATCGCGCTAACCATCGGTGAACCTCCGGCAACACGTGGGTATCCTCCTTCTGTCTTTACCCGGATGCCGCAACTTGTAGAACGTGCCGGTAATGGGACCAATAACCAGGGATCAATAACGGCCATTTATACTGTATTAACGGAGGTCGATGCGGATAATGATCCGATTGCAGATTCAGCACGGGCGATTCTGGATGGTCATATTGTATTGTCTGGAAAAATTGCTGAGTCAGGTATCTATCCCGCTATAGATTTAGAACTGTCAATCAGTCGGGTAATGAATCTAATCACTGACAGCGAACATCAAAAGGATACACTTTTTATCCGCCAGTTAAATTCTGTTTATCAACAAAACAAGGATTTGATCAGTGTTGGAGCATATCAACCGGGTGCAGATGAACAGCTCGATTTGGCAATAAATATGCAACCTTATTTTCTAAAATTTATTAGTCAGAATATGAATGAGAAAGTCAGTTATTATGATTCCATACAGCAATTAAAAGAACTGCGAGAGAATTGTTCTCAGGATAGTTCGAATGCATTAACTGAGCAGGGTGTAACAGATGACTCGGTCACAACGTATTAAAACAATAGTCAGGTTATCAGAGAATAAAGAACGAACTGCTGCACGGGAATTCGCTGCAGTACAGAAAACATTAAATGACTATAAAGAGCGATTAAACCAGTTGCAAAATTATCGACAGGAATACCTGGAGTATCTAAAGCCAGGCAGTCAGGCACAATCCATAAAAGTTATACGTGAACGACAGGCATTTATCTTGCAGATTGATGAAGGTATTCGTTTATTAACTGAACAGATTAAAATACAGGAAACGATGAATTGTCGCGAACGAGATAAATGGCTTAAGGAAAAACAGCAACTTAATACAATGGAAAATATATTTGAACGATTCTATAAGACTGAACAACAAATCGTCGCAATGCGGGAACAGCACCAGCTAGATGAGCATAGCCAAAGGCAATCTACCAAGTACTAGCCCGCATGTTGCACGATATAGTGACATAGCTGGCATAGGCATTGCATTTATCACCTCAACAATACTATGAATCACAGGAAAAATAATTGAATCCAGCACTAACGATCGGTCTATTAAAGTCGGTAAATAGCAATGAAATCAATGCTTTATCGCCGTCTAATGGGACTTTTGATGGTATGCCAGATGAGCGGTTTGCGAGCGAATTCTCGGCAGCAATTCAGGATATTTTGTCTACTGACGGCAAGTTTAAGCCGCTGGATCTTGCCAGTCTGAAAGGCCTTGATAGCCAACAGCTTACGGAATTACTAGAGCAAAACGGCATCCAGTTGCCGCCTGAGTTGTTATCTGGGTCAATCGAATTAAAACAATTACCGTTAAATATCCTGGCGCTCGAAGCCAATGCTTCAATTGAAAACATTAATGTGATCGGTAACCCGGATACAAGAGCATTATTAAAAACGAATTTAATTAATGACGATTTATTAGAAGATGGGTTATTAAATAATCGGTCAAGTAAACCTGACTTGTTTGATAGAGGACTTGTAACTGATGCTATTAAACAATCGATGGTTAAAAAGGAACCAGGTTTGTCTCATGTTTTGAGTGATACTGATCTTGATCCTTCACAATTTATAAAAGGATTAATTAAAAACGATGTTGATGTAAGTAGTGAAATATTTCCCCAAATAGGAAAACAAGAAATCAACGCAACAAACCTCGTCGAACACTTGGCAAGTATTGATAAACCACTTAATACAATAAATCCTGTTAGCAATAATTCGGTACAGACATACTCAAACAATGAACAATCAGGAATGTTGTTGCGTCGTATTGAAGTCCCAGTACATCAAGCAGGTTGGGGTGAAGCAGTAGGCAATCGTTTGATGATGATGGTAAACGATAAAATGCAATCTGCACATATCCATCTTAATCCTCCTGAATTGGGACCCATTGAAGTTCGTGTAAATGTGAATCAGGATCAGGCTAACGTTCATTTTGTTTCAAATCATGCCGCTGTTAGAGATGCGATTGAAGATGCATTTCCCCGGTTAAAAGAAATGTTTATGCAAAATGGCTTAAGTCTTTCTGGCGCAAATGTATCACAACAATCTTCACAACAAGGTAATCCTTATTCAAGTGAACAAGATGGTTCGCTAACTGTATTTAACAATGATTCATCAGAAATCTCTGAGGTTCAAACAGAGAATACTTACGAAAATACTGTAGATATTGGTCTTATTGATCACTACGTTTAGGGCGATTCTAAAAATGCGCTTTTCACCCTTCAAGGGGGGTACCGAGGTCCGCGATACAATGTGCCATTCCTTATCAATTATTTAACGGTAGCGGCGTCAGTTCCGTGCTCAAATACTCATGTATTATGTATACACTGTGTTTTTGCGCGCGGTGCTTCCTGACTCTCACGAAAAAATCACTATTTTTGAATCGCCCTTTTGACAGAGTTTCTTCGTCACATCTGAAATATGATTTATCAACATTATTGTTGATTTACGCATATCTAATTACTTCTAAATCCACATCAATTTAGTTAACGTCAATTCATTGACAATGTTTTTTCATCAGGTGTCTAAGTCATTAATTATAATGATAAAATTTTAATGGCATAGGCCTTGCTAAATGATCAGTACGGTTTAAATGGAGAGCTAAAATGGCAGAAGGAGATGTAATTGATAACGAAGAAGAACTCGAAGAGGGTGAAGAAGGCCAGCAAGAAGCTGGTAAGAAAAAGTTGCCCTTAAAATTAATCATTATAGTTGCGTGTGTGCTTATAGCTGGTGGTGGTGCAGGGGCTTTTTTCATGATGGGTGAAAAAAGTGAAGAGCATCCAGCAGTAAGTGACACGGATGAACCAGCGGATGGTGAAGCTGCAGAAGGTGAAGAAACAGCAGCATCTGGAGAGGCATATTATTTTTCACTTGACCCACCTTTCGTCGTGAACTTTACAGGTAAAAGTCGTGCCCGGTTTTTACAAGTGAGTATTGAAGGTTTAACACGAGATGGAAAAGTTAAGGAAAACATTACCAAACATTTTCCACAGGTCAGGAACAACCTTGTTTTATTGTTAAGTAGCAAAACCTATGACGAATTAATTACTCAGGAAGGTAAGGCCGCACTTCGCAAACAGGTATTAAAAGAAATTCAGAAAGTGCTTGAGGCAGAAACGGGTAAAGAAG
>CAYMPA010000003.1:0-55290 GCA_964392105.1 uncultured Enterobacteriaceae bacterium | reverse complement strand
TAAAGAAATACAAAGGTAAATACTACAACCCGGAAGCTGTGGATGCGTGTGTGAAGATTATCGAGGAAGAAGGCTTCGAATTCACAACTTCGTTCTGAGCAAAAAAAGATTGGCCAGTTCAACCCGGATACAGATTACAAATTGATAAAAATGATGCCAATTAATACAGTAAAGCAGAAAGAAGGAAACTTCTTAAAATCATCTCCTTGTTTGTGCCTTTTTTTCTGATTGCACTATCCTTTATTAATCACCAAAACAATGATCGGAAAGTAGGCGGAATTATTTTCAGACGGATGCAGATTTCTAATGTCCACTTATGCTAGCTGATACTATTATATCTTTGGCTGTCTCGATGGAACACTAAACATTTTTTCATCTTCTAATCTCATTGCTGTTAATTCACCACCCCATAAACAACCCGTATCTAATGGATACACATTATATTGTTTAAAGTTGTTCTCATTACCCAGATGTATTGTTGACCAATGTCCGAAAATGATTTTGTTGTTTTTTGTTTTTCGATTCGGTAATGCATACCAGGGAATTAATGAATTGGGTTGTGTTCCTGGCGCACCTGTTTCTTTCAGATCAAATTTTCCACTAGTGTCACAATAACGAATACGAGCGATGCAATTAATAATAAAGCGATGTCGATCATAACCTATTAATGAATCAGACCATATATCAGGTTGTTCACCGTACATATGCTCTAAAAAATCATTACATTGATTACTTTGTAATAATGATTCTGTTTCTTGTGCGAGTTCTTTAGCTTGGTCTAATGACCATTGTTGAGCTAGTCCGGCATGGACCATGGTGAAGCCTAAATCAGGGTCATTAACAAGTAACGATTGATATCTTACCCAATCAAGCAATTCAACTGAATCATCAGCATCTATAATTTCATCAAAGGTATCTTTTTTATGTGGTTTGCGAATTTTATTTGCAACAGCGAGCAGGTGTAAGTCATGATTGCCGAGTACAACTTTTGCAGTAACGCCAAGTAATTTTACAAAGCGCAATGTTTTAAGTGATTCCGGTCCACGGTTTACAAGGTCGCCAACAAACCAGAGGAGATCTTTGTTTTCGTCAAAATTGATTTTATCCAGTAAGTCTTGAAGTTCTGTATAACAACCTTGAAGGTCACCTATCGCATAGGTGCTCATCTTTAATGTAGTGTGTTTGGAGTTGAAAGATTAAAAACCGGTATTGGTGCATCAAATTCAACGCCGTCATCTGCAATCATTTCATAGGTGCCTTGCATACATCCAACCGGAGTTTCTAATACCGCGGCACTTGTATATTGATACGATTCACCTGGCATGATGTGTGGCTGTTCACCGACGACACCTTCACCTCTGACTTCCTGGACTTTGCAATTTGCATCAGTAATTAACCAGTGTCTACGTAATAAGGTAGCAGCAATATGTCCTGTATTGGTTACTGTAATGGTGTATGCAAATACATAGCGATCCTCATCAGGTAAGGACTGTTCATTAACATATTCAATTTCAGACATGATGCTGATGTCATACTGTTTTTTTGCCATAGACTCATTTCACCCTAATCAAGGGTAAGGTGCAAGTCAGGATTAAATTTCCGGTGACTTCATTGCATGCGTCGTATTTGTTTTTTGTCGATAGCTGATTGCTTCGCTGAGATGATGAGTCAATATATTCTCGCTATTAGATATGTCAGCAATGGTTCTTGCAACTTTCAATATACGATGTATTGCTCGTCCAGATAGCCCCAGCTTTGTAGTCGCAGTTTGTAATAGTATTTTGTCGTTATTATTTAACTTACAGTATCGTTCGATATCACCCGTTTTCAATTCTGAATTTGAATTACCATTGCGATCAAGTTGTATAGTAAATGCAGCAGTTACACGATGTTGAACAATTGAACTGCTTTCTGAAGATGTGTCTTTTGTTTGATTAATAATTGCGTCGGGTATGCTGTGTACTTCTATGATTATATCTATGCGATCTATCAGTGGCCCGGAAATTTTGTGCTGATAGCGATAGATCTGTTCTTCAGTACATCGACAACGACCACTTTTGTCTCCCAGGTAACCACAGGGACACGGATTCATAGCCGCAATTAGCTGGAAGTTAGCAGGAAATTCAACTTGTTTAGCGGCACGGGATATAACAATCCGTCCAGACTCAAGTGGCTCTCGCAATACTTCCAAAACTTTTCGATCAAATTCAGGAAGCTCGTCGAGAAATAAAATACCATTATGTGCAAGGGAGATTTCGCCTGGTCTGGGATGACTCCCACCCCCAACCAGTGCAACGGCTGAAGCTGAGTGATGTGGTGAGCGGATGATTCGCTGTTTCCAGAATTGAAAGGAAAAGCCATGTCGACTTACAGATGCAATTGCGGCACTTTCAAGTGCCTGTTTATCTGTCATTGGAGGCATGATTGTTGGCATGCGTTCAGCCAGCATTGTTTTGCCTGAACCTGGAGGACCGATCATCAGTAAGTTATGGCCGCCCGCGGCTGCGATCTCTAATGCACGTTTGGCATGTTCATGCCCATAGATGTCATCCAGATCAGTTTCGTATAGTGTTGAAGGATTAGTATGTTCTCTTTGATGATCTTGAAGTGGTTTTGTCCCTGAGATATGAGCACAAACTTCCAGTAAATGTGTTGCCGGCATACATTTTGTGTTTTCAACCAGTGCAGCTTCATCTGCATTTTTCATTGGAACTATCAAACTTCGTTGTGCTTCTTTCAATGCCAAAGAGACAGGCAAGACACCTGTAACTGGTCTTAAATCACCCGTTAACGATAACTCACCTATGACTTCATGATTCTCAATTCCATTTTCAGGAATTTGCCCGGATGCAATTAAAATCCCGAGAGCGATGGGTAAATCAAAACGACCACCTTCTTTTGGTAGGTCAGCCGGTGCCAGGTTTATCGTTATCCTGCTAAGCGGGAATTCAAACTGATTATTCAGTATGGCACTTCGGACACGCTCTTTACTTTCTTTAACTGTTGTTTCCGGTAGCCCGACAATGGAAAAACTGGGAAGGCCACGTGAAAGATGTACTTCTACTGTTACCAGTGGTGCGTTGATACCATCCTGCGCACGCGAATAGATTACTGCGACACTCATTAAACATCATCCTTGATTTATTTTTTTGTATTAATGGATCAACTGATAAAACATATTGAACCGATAATATTAGATTAAAAATCAGGTTATTTATCAGATCCATCAAATTGTTTTTCTAACGTTGATAATTTTTCCTGCAATGCATCGAGTTGTGCTCGTGTTCGTTGTAATAATGCTGTTTGAATATCAAATTCCTCACGCGTTACAAGTTCCATTTTCGAAAAAGCTGCATTTAATGTAGCACGTAGATTTTTTTCAATATCCTTTTTAAGGAACTGTACATCTTCCGGTAGTGCGTTTGAGACATCCGAAAGTATTGCTTCAATCTTTTCTTTTACCATGAATGTTATTACCTATTAAATTTATATTAATCATATGTTTTGGCAGCGCGTATGTCATTGCAAATCGATATTGTCATTTAATGAACAATTTTATAGCAAATGACCTATTTGTAAGCATTACTCATCATGGGCGCACTATAACTGTGCATAGTGCTTGTTGTTGCTTGTAATTTATCTAATACATATTATCAAAATACTACTTTAAATTATTGATAATATTAATATAAAACTAATTGGTACAAAACATGCCATGTATAGCGTTGAAATTAACCAAAAATTATTTTTAGAACAACTTTTTCAGGGGGAAAAATATGAAAAAGCTAATGACTTATCTATTTGCATGCTTCGCTATGCTTACCAGCCAGGTGATGGCCGAAGAATCACCGCATGAATTCAGTGCCAATGTCGATCTAACAACTGACTATATTTTTCGAGGACAATCGCAAACGGGGAACCTTCCTACTGTTGATGGCGGCCTGGATTATGCTCATGAATCCGGTTTTTATGCGGGGACCTGGGCATCAGGCATCAATTTTGGTGGCAATCTCGAAATCGATTTCTATGGTGGTTATGGCGGCGAACTCGGCGGTACCGGTCTTGGCTATGATGTGGGCGTTCTTTATTACTATTATCCAGGGCAAGCCAGTGGAGCGGATCTGGATTATATCGAACCTTATTTGGGTTTGAGCCATAGCTTCGGAGAGACAGTCGATGCTGGTGTTAACTTCAGATACAGTCCGGACTGGACGGGATCAACAGGTGATGCATTCAATGTAGAAGGTACTATTGATGTGAGCCTTCCTTATGGATTTACGTTATCCGGATTAGTTGCACATCAAAGTGTGGATAACAATGCAACATGGGGCACTCCAGACTGGATGTATTATTCAGCAGGTCTCAGTAAATCAATTGGGCCGTTCGATTTCGGTTTGACTTACCACGATACAGATCTTTCAAACGCAGAATGCTTTGGCGGAGATAACCTCTGTGATGGACGTGCTGTGTTTAACATCTCTAGTAGTTGGTAATCAATGTACAAGTGGAGTGTTTTCCCGGATTTAGTAACAGATCAGACACTCCAGTTTTAATTTTTCTGAAGTAAATATCTTATTTTAAAGGGGATATCTAATGAAGTTGATAACAGCAATTATCAAACCCTTCAAACTGGATGATGCAAGGGAGGCTCTGTCAGAAATAGGCGTGCAAGGCATGACTGTGACAGAAACAAAAGGCTTTGGTCGTCAAAAAGGACATACAGAACTTTACCGTGGTGCTGAGTATGTGGTTGATTTTTTGCCCAAGCTCAAACTCGAGGTAGCTGTAGCTGATGACAAGCTTGATGAAGTTATATCTGCCATAACCAAGGCTGCCAGCACTGGCAAAATTGGTGATGGAAAAATATTTGTCATTGATCTCGAACAGGTCGTCCGCATACGTACCGGTGAATCTGGTGATGAAGCGCTCTAAACAGAATTTCTTGAGGAGATACAAAAGATGAAACGTTTATTTTATGGCTTAATTAATCAGAAAAGCGTAACAGGAGCCATGCTGGGTTTGGTTGCCTTATTGGTACCCTCACTTGCGTTAGCCGATGATCTGAATACAGGTGATACAGCGTGGATGATCACTGCAACAGTGCTGGTTTTGTTCATGACTATCCCGGGATTGTCATTGTTCTATGCGGGCATGGTCAGAAGTAAAAATGTGTTATCGGTGATGATGCAATGCTTTGCTATCACCTGTCTGATGACAATACTTTGGGCCTTATATGGCTATAGTCTGGCATTCGGTGAGGAAATGGCATTCTGGGGTGGTTTTAGTAATGCATTACTTGCCAATATGAGTGTTGACAGTATGAGTGGCACCATTCCTGAATCCGTTTTTATGACATTTCAAATGACCTTTGCCATTATCACTCCGGCCTTGATTGTCGGTGCCTTTGCCGAACGCATGAAATTTTCTGCCATTCTGATATTCATGGCGATTTGGGTAACCATCGTTTATGCACCGATTTGTCACTGGGTCTGGGGCGGTGGATGGTTAGGAAGTAAATTTGCAATTCTCGATTTTGCTGGCGGTACCGTGGTTCATATTAATGCGGGTATTGCAGGTCTGATGACTTGTCTGGTGGTTGGAAAACGTAAAGGTTATCCAACGACGGCAATGCCTCCGCATAATCTGACGTTGACCTTAATTGGTGCAGCTATGCTTTGGGTGGGCTGGTTTGGTTTTAATGCGGGCAGTGAAGTTGCCGCTGATGGCGTTGCAGGTATGGCAATGGCAGTTACCCAGATTGCAACTGCAGCCGCAGCATTGTCCTGGATGTTCAGTGAATGGATAGGCCATGGAAAACCGAGCGCTTTAGGTATTGCATCCGGTGCGGTAGCCGGTCTGGTGGCGATAACGCCAGCTTCCGGTTCAGTCGGACCTATGGGAGCATTGGTAATCGGTCTTGCTTCAGGTTTTATTTGTTTCAAGGCAGCTACCACGCTTAAGCGCAAGCTGGGTTATGATGATTCGCTGGATGTATTTGGTGTCCATGCCGTCGGCGGGATTGTTGGCGCGATACTTACCGGTGTATTTTCTGCCACAACCCTGGGTGTATTTTCAGGACAGGGTCTGGCAGATGGTGTAAGTGGTATCGGCGGACAAGTTTTTAATCAGTCTGTTGGTGTCATTGTGACAATCATATACAGTGGTGTATTGAGTTATATTATTCTTAAAGTAATTGATGCGGTGATTGGACTTCGTGTCACGGAAGATGAAGAGACAGAAGGTCTGGATCTCGTCTCTCATGATGAACGTGGCTATATCATATAGAGCATCCTTACTTTTTGTTGTTAAAAAACGGGCGTTAAACGCCCGTTTTTTTTATGTTCATGGATGAACTGTATGCCGCGTGAAGACAGGACGTCTGAAGCGGCGATGTACAGGGACGTAATGTACATTGTTTGTGCATGACTTCATGTCCCTCGGTTGCCTACATGGATGTAGGTAAGGGGCGTGAGCACGACTGCATGGATGCAGGAGGTAGAACGAATCAGGAGACAGAGTCGAGGAGCGGAAGCTTACCCCCTTGAGGGGTGTGCAGGAGGTAGAGTAATGCAGGACGCCTATACGGATATAGGCGGTTGAAAATGCCTGGAACTAATTTTCCAGCATTTACCGAGCGACGAGCTGAATTATTTCGTATGAATATATCCAGAATTCAGATTTTGAATATCATTTTTTGTGTATGTATACGGTGAAATCAAATGCTTAATAGGTTAAATTGATTAACCAGGTGCAAACACTGCGCCGCTAATATTCATAATCGGTTTTTTGGTCAGAATTTTTTACACAACATAAATCGTATGGAGTGATTGCTATGAAGCTTGTGAGTGCCGTAATTAAACCTTTTAAACTTGATGACGTACGTCAAGGACTTTCAGAAATTGGTATCCAGGGAATGACTGTAACCGAAACAAAGGGTTTCGGAAGACAGAAAGGGCATACAGAGCTGTATCGAGGAGCTGAATACGTCGTCGATTTTTTGCCAAAAATTAAAATTGATGTCGCTGTGAACGATGAACAGGTTGATGCAGTAATTGAAGCTATCTCTAAATCTGCAAATACCAACAAGATAGGCGATGGCAAAATTTTCGTTTATGAGCTCGAACAGATTGTTCGAATCAGGACAGGTGAAACAGGCAGCGACGCAATTTAATAATTTTTAAAACAACTGAATGCTGCATTATTCAAGATTAAACAATATCACATACGATTTAACATCGTAATGATATTGAGATAAGGGGAAGGCCCAATGATTCGCGTTTTAATATTATTAGTCGCATTATTTCCTGGTGTCGTATTTGCTGATGACTTAAATACCGGTGATTCCGCCTGGATACTAACTTCTACTGCATTAGTACTATTTATGACCCTGCCCGGGTTGGCATTATTTTATTCAGGTCTGGTTCGTGTAAAAAATGTCTTGTCAGTACTGATGCAATGTTTTGCCATCGCTTGTCTTGTCTCCATTATGTGGATGATTGGTGTATATGGTCTGGCCTTTGGTGATGGGGGTTCGATAAATCAGATCGCCGGTTTAGGCAATGTCATGATTTCTGATATCAATTTAGACAGCATGAGTGGCACTATCCCCGAGATAGTATTTTTTATGTTCCAGATGACATTTGCCATTATTACGCCGGCACTGATTGTTGGTGGTTTTGCTGAAAGAATGAAATTTTCCGCGGTACTCTGGTTTAGTGCACTCTGGGTAATTCTGGTTTATGCACCTGTCTGTCACTGGGTCTGGGGCGGTGGTTGGCTATCTGATATAGGGTTTATGGATTTTGCCGGTGGTTCCGTTGTACATATCAATGCGGGTGTTGCAGCGATTGTTGCTGCTGTTGTACTTGGTAAGCGTAAAGGTTTTCCAAATACACCTATGGCACCACATAACTTGACATTAACAGTAGCTGGCGCTTCTATGCTCTGGGTGGGTTGGTTTGGTTTCAATGCCGGTAGTGCACTGACAGCAGGAAGTAGCGCGGGTATGGCAATGGCTGTGACGCATATATCTGCCGCAGCAGGTTCATTGGCATGGATGACATGCGAATGGATTAGATTTGGAAAGCCTAGTGTACTTGGAATCGTTACCGGTATGGTTGCTGGTTTGGGTACTATCACACCTGCCTCAGGTTACGTTGGACCATTGGGCGGTCTTGCTATTGGCATTATGGCCGGTGTCGTTTGTTACTTCGCTACGCAATATATCAAGCGTGTATTGAAAATTGATGACTCGCTTGATGTCTTTCCGGTGCATGGGGTCGGTGGCGCGTTAGGGACATTATTAACCGCGGTATTTTACTCAAATTCATTTGGAGGATTACAACCAGCTGATGAAGCATATTCAATAGCATCTCAACTGGGTGTACAAGCTATTGGTGTTGTTGCAACAGTAATATGGTGCGGCGTAATTACATTTATTGTTCTTAAAGTGCTGGATATGGTTATCGGTTTAAGAGTAGATGAGGACGAAGAGACAGAAGGCCTTGATATCGTTCTGCATAACGAGAGTGGTTACAATATCTAGCACTGTATAAAGTTTTAATATACATTTGTCTCCTTTATTGCATCGTGATGATGCAATAAAGTGGGACAAAATATTTTAATCAAATAATAGTTAATATTTTTCTTTTGTATAAGCTATTTGGATGTATAGTTGTCAGATTGGTTGGAATCACAGCCGGATTTATATCTTTAGTGTCCCCAGTCTCAAATTAGTCATTTTTTGAAGACAGATACATTTTTGATTTCTTCAACCTGAATTTGTGTATTTGAATATTTGTACTCAACGCTTACAATTAGAGGTCTTGTTTGTTAACCCTGAGTATTTGTGTAAGGAAAATCGTTAAATGTCTGATCTTGTTGATAAAAATATACTAAAAACATTTGTGCCACCAAGCGCGCTCAATGCTGAAAATTTTCAGGAATTGGCCGGCAAAACATTTATCGTAGATGTTGCCGCTGGTAAAGCTATTTTTAAAGAAGGAGATACTGACAGACAGTCTGTTTATCTTGTTGATGGACAAGCTGAAATTTCATCAAGTAAAGGCGATAGTCAGATTGTAATTTCCGGTTCCGACATAGCCAAGCATCCTCTTTGTAATCAACAACCAAGGAAACATACCGCTACAGCCAAGGTTGATTCCAAGGTTATTCGAATAGATAGTGACTTACTCGATATTCTCCTGACCTGGGATCAATTATCCGGTATTGAAGTCGATGAAATTCAGGTTGAAGAGGAATCGGCAGATGAAGATGATGATGGCGATTGGATGACTCGTATCCTGCAGTCGAAGGCTTTCTTGCAAGTACCCCCTGCGAATATTCAAGCCATGTTTATGCGTATGCAGGAGGTACCGGCAAAGGCAGGTGATGCAATTATTAAGCAAGGTGAAGATGGTGATTATTACTACATCATCAAGCACGGCAAATGTAAGGTTACACGTAACTCAAAAACCGGTTCTGAATTAACATTGGCCACCCTGGGGGATGGTGACGCCTTTGGAGAAGAAGCATTACTTTCAGAAGCGAAGCGTAATGCCAATATCGTTATGATTACAAATGGCTCATTAATGCGTTTATCAAAAGAAGATTTTAATGAGCTATTGAAAGAACCGATGCTAAGCTGGGTAACCAATGAAGAAGCAGATGCAATGGTTAAGAATGAAGGTGCTGTCTGGATTGATGTCAGATTAGAGAGTGAACATAAGAATTCAGGCATAGAAGGCAGTGTTAATATTCCACTTTTCATGTTGCGGCTGAAGGCACAAACTCTCGATCCAGAAAAACAATATATTCTTTATTGTGACAGTGGTCGCCGAAGCTCTGCCTGTGCATTTTTGTTAAGTGAGCGTGGTTTACTGGTTCATTGTCTCAAGGGTGGTTTGGTCGAACGTACAGGCAGTTAATTCAATATGGCTGGTCAGTACTGTCCCGTTAACTCACCAAGTAATGCTGATAATGACTTGTTGATGAACAGTTTTATTACTATTAATGCAGTGTATGACATGGACTGGAGAACAGGCTATCTGACACGCTGTGAATACGTCCCTATACGCTCGGATGCCGCGTCCGTGCGGCATACGGTCAGCCAGCCTATTCTCCAGTCCATTTGATTAAAGTTAACGGAACAGCCCTGATGGCTAATGATCTTGGCCTGGATCGATCTGTTCCAAATTATGCTGTTTTTGGTAATCCGGTAAAGCATAGTAAATCCCCCCAAATTCACACACTCTTTGCTGAGCAGATAGGTATTGCTTTGAAATATCAGGCGATTGAAGTTCCGACTGAAAATTTTAATGAGTATGTGAAATTATTTTCCTCGCTAGGGGGTAAGGGATTAAATATCACAGTGCCTTTCAAGGAAGATGCCTGTTCTGTATGTACATCACTAACTCAACGTGCAGAAAATTCAGGTTCTGTTAATACAATCCGAATTGATGAGCACAAAAATATTCATGGTGATACAACGGATGGTCAGGGTCTGATTAATGACCTTACTATTAATTATTCAATCAATCTAAAGAATAAATCGATATTGATTCTTGGAGCAGGTGGTTCGGTTAAAGCGATACTTGAACCGTTTTGTAATCAAGAACCTGGTTCTATAATTATTGCCAATCGAACTGTTTCTCGTGCAGAACAATTAGCTAAAAAATTTTCTGATCAAGGAAATATAGAAGCATGTTCTTATGCCGAACTTTCTAATCGTTCATTCGATTTGATCATTAACGGTACTTCACTAAGTTTAAGAGGAGAACTTCCACCTATTCCTGGTATTGTAATTAATAATGGTGCTTGTTGTTATGATTTGATGTATTCAGATACGGATACAATATTCATGAAATGGGCTGCTGAACAAGGAGCATCAAAAGTAGTGGATGGTTTGGGTATGTTAGTTGAACAAGCTGCAGAAGCTTTCTTGATATGGCACGGTGTGAAACCAGACACAGCACCAGTTATACAGGCGCTAAAAAAATAATAAAAATTAAATCGATATATATTAAAAATAATGATTTTTTTGTGAGAGCAAAAAAGCACCGCGCACACGACTGTATGGATACAGGACGACTCCATGGATGGAGGAGGTAGAGAATGTCGGGAACACATTCTCGAGGTAGAGCGACGCAGGAAGCCAAAGCCGAGAACCAGAATACATAGGGCAGTTTTTTGCTCCTGCAAAAACTGCATTCCCATCATCCATGGTGGTCATTCGAGCACGGAGCTGACGCCGCTATCGCGAAAAAAGCGCATTTTTAACCTACAACCCATGAATGTTATCCATTAAATCAGGTAGCCAGGTAACCAATTTTGGTATAGATATTAATATAATAATCGTAACTACTTGTAGTAGTACAAAAGGAATGATGCCTGAATAGATATCCTGTATTCGAATTTCAGGTGGTGTAACAGCCTTAAGATAAAACAGTGAGAATCCGAATGGTGGTGTTAAAAAGGATGTTTGCAGATTAATTGCAATTAACACAGCAAACCAAAGTAGATCAATACCAAATTGATTTGCAATTGGTGCAAGTATTGGAATCACAATAAAACAGATCTGTAAAAAATCGAGAAAAAAACCAAGAATAAAAATTAATAACATACTAATAAATAAAAATCCCCACACTCCACCTGGCAAATTTGACATCAGATCCAGTACTAATCTGTCTCCACCCATTCCTCTGAAGACAAGACCAAACGCTGTGGCACCTATTAAAATCATAAACACCATACTGGTCAGCTTTGTTGTTTGTCGCATGGAGTCCTGGAGATTATCCAGAGTCAATTTCTTATGTAGGACAGCAAGTATAAGCGCGCCTATAGCACCAACTGCCGCCGATTCGGTAGGTGAAGCAATACCGAAAAATATAGAACCAAGTACCGCAAGAATGAGTATAAGTGGTGGGAATAAAGTAATGAGAATGGTCAGGAAATCAAACTCTTCAGAAGTTGTATCAAGTGCTGGTGCAACATCTGGTTTGTACCGGGCATATGCAAGAATATAGATCATGAATAACAAAACCAGAATGGAGCCAGGTATGATTGCTCCCATAAATAAGCGTCCAACTGGTACACCCATCACATCTCCCAGAAGTATCAAGATAATACTCGGTGGAATAATTTGTCCCAATGTGCCTGATGCAGCAATTGTCCCTGTTGCCAAAGGTGCTGAGTAATTATGCTTAAGCATTGTTGGTAAGGCAATTATTCCCATAGTTACTACTGTTGCACCTACAACTCCTGTTGTCGCAGCCAGCATCGCACCAACAATGACTATTGAAAGCGCCAGACCCCCATTTAATTTCCCACAAAGTTTTCCCATTGTTTCTAACAGGTCTTCAGCAAGACCGGAACGATCGAGTACCACACCCATGAATACAAACAGAGGGACGGCGAGCAAGGTAAAATTGGTCATGATTCCCCAGATTCGCAGGGGCAGTAATGTGAAAAATTCGAACCCCAGAAAAATACTACCAAAGGCAAGGGCAACAGCACCCAGGGTAAATGCGACAGGGTAGCCCATCAACAGCAGAACCATTAGGGTCACAAACATCATGATGATCCACAATGTCACTGGCCTGGTTCCAGTGCTATAGACAGTTTTTTAATGACTTCTGCAATTCCCTGGATCAATAACATACAAAAACCAACCGGTATCATGGTCTTGATTATCCATCGTGCGGGTAGACCGCCAGGATCGGGTGATGCTTCATTATGAATATAGGCCTGGGATACAAATGGCCAGGCACTGATGATAATCAGAAGGCAAAAAGGCAAGAGGATAAATAATGCACCAAAGACATCAATCCAGGCACGGAATCGATCATTTAAAAATCCACTCCGGTATAAGATATCGAGTCGAACATGTTCGTCAAGTTTCAGGGTATAAGCAGCACCAATAAGAAAAATGATTGAAAACAAGTGCCATTCCAGTTCTTGAATACCAATTGACCCACTTCGAAAGAGGTAACGCATTGATACGTCATATCCGACGAGTAATACCAGGGTAATTACAAGCCACGAAATACACTTACCAGTGTACTCAGTAAATGCATCAATCTTTGAGGCGAGGCTTATTAATATGGGTTTCATAGTTATTATTATTTTTAGGTTCTGTATGGGCTGAAAAGTATAAACCAAAGGGATAAAAAAGCAGAGCAGGTCTGTAAATACTTACTTTGATTAATTATACTTTAAATCATTGTGGTAATAATTGGCTATAAATTCAAATTATGCACAACAGATCTCTTTTAAAGTGTTTGTGCATTGGTATAAATTAAATCCCGCCTGAAACCTTGTTAAAATATCGTAAATATATGTATTTATTGATTATTTAATAAATATCTAAATCGTATTTTATTTAATAATTGTTAAAACATGGGTTTATGACGATATTTTGACTCAAAAAAGTACACAGAGTTATCCACAGGATTATAAAGTGTTGATTTTCAATTGATGGTATCGATTTGCGAGCTTAACAAAGTCTATTATTTGTAAATTTTCTGCACGCCTTTCTGGCGCAATACCAAGTTCTTTGATGTTTTTTTCGTCCATGTATTTTTTTAGTGCATTACGGATGGTTTTTCGCCTTTGTGAAAATGCTTCTCTTACGATCATTTTAAAGTTCTCATGATCGGAAAGTTCATATCTAGGATGAGGTAACGGGCTTATTTTCACAATAGCTGAATCAACTTTCGGGCTTGGATTAAATGCCCCTGGTTTAATTACAAATAGTGATTCGACATCACAATAATATTGCAGCATGATAGATAGGCGACCATATTGTTTATTCCCACTTTCAGCACAAATACGATCCACGACTTCTTTTTGTAACATGAAGATCATGTCGTTTATATAATTTCTATATGTCAATAAATGAAACAGAAGTGGAGTACTGATGTTATATGGCAAGTTACCAATAATTCGTAAATCAGAGTGGTTAAATTTAGAGAAATCCAGTTTTAAAGCATCTGCCTCATGAATTATTAGGCGGTTATTGTTACCCTGATATGTTGTTAGTGCACTGACAAGATCTTTGTCTATTTCAATTACATCAAGTTTATCAACACGTTCAAGGATTGATTTTGTCAGCGCACCTTTACCTGGACCAATTTCAATAATGTGGTTCTGTTTTTGTGGATTAATAACATCAATGATTCGTTGAATTATCTCCGGGTCGTGTAAGAAGTTTTGCCCGAAACGTTTTCGTGCACGATGGCTATCTGATTTCATCAACAGTTATTGATGTAACAGGTTTATCAGTGGTTTTTTGATTTAATTGATGACTTGCCATTTTATCAGCCATTTCAATTGCAGCCAGCAAACTATCACATTGGGCTTTGCCTGTACCTGCAAGTTCAAGTGCTGTTCCGTGATCAACTGAAGTTCTTATAATCGGTAGGCCAAGTGTAATATTAACCGCTTCTCCAAAACCAAGTGTTTTAAGTACTGGTAGTCCCTGGTCATGGTACATGCAAATAAACACATCCGTCTTTTGTCGTTGTTCCAGCCTGAATGCTGTATCGGCAGGTAAAGGTCCTGATACATTATGCCCTTTATTAATAAAGTCATTGATAGCAGGTGTTATAAAAGTGATCTCTTCTGTCCCAAGATGTCCATCCTCTCCTGCATGAGGATTTAACCCACAAACGGTGATTTCTGGATTTATAATACCAAAGCGGCTATGCATTTCATCAATTACTGTCCGAATAACCTTTTCGACTCTCTCAGGTGTTATTGCATCAGGCACTTCGCGCAAGGGTAAATGTGTTGTTAAGAGTGCCACCCTTAATTCAGGGCAAGCAAGTAACATTACCGGGAATGAGCCACCACATTGTTTAGCCAGATATTCTGTGTGTCCACTAAATGCTATACCAGCATCATTTATTACAGACTTTTGTAATGGTGTGGTGACTACGGCATCAAAGTTATTTGACAAACATTCATTGCAAGCGATATCAAGCATCTCTAGCACATAGTTTGCATTGCGAGTATCTAATGTCCCTGGATAGGCTGGTGTTCTTAATTTTACGGGTAACACGTTTAATGGTTTATGATGTGACAAATTTTGTTGAACATCACTGTTTGTAACTGTAATTATATCAAGTGGGATAGATAAACATTTTGCACGTTCTATCAGAAAGTCTGGATCACCGATGACCGTCAGGTCATAGTCGTGATTAATTTGAGAAAGTTTGATTACTAAATCAGGGCCAATTCCTGCGGGCTCACCCGCTGTTACCAAAATGCGTGGTTTTTTCCCAGTCCGCATTTTTCTCATCACTGTCCGTAGTAGAAAGGGGGCGAGAAATGGGGGCTAGATGTCATCTAAACGGTATTCGACATAGGCTTCATCGCGAAGTCGCCTGGCCCAGTTTTGCATGGCTTCATTTAATTTTCGTGTTCGGATTGCCGCCCTGGCCTTACCACGTTTAACGGATTCTGTATTATCAATATTTCGTCGTTCCAGTACCTGGCAAATATGCCAGCCAAAATTGGTTCTGAAAGGATCACTAATTTGGCCGGGTTCCAGGGTATCCATCATTCGCTGAAATTCAGGGACAAGATCTCCGGGGGATTGCCAGCCCAGATCACCACCTTCAATTGCACTAACTGAATCATCAGAATTACCTTTTGCCAATAAGCCAAAATCATCACCACTCTCTATACGCTGTTTTAATTGAGCTAATTTATTACGCGCCTGTTCCACCGTTGTTAATTGATCCGGTCTTATCAGGATATGTCGGGCATGTGTTTGTTCTACGATATTTTGTTCGTCACTTTTTACACCTGTGATTTTGATAATGTGAAAGCCACTTGGGCTTTGGATTAGCTCACTTATATCACCATTTTTCATGTCAGGTATGTAGTCAACGAATAAAGACGGCACATCCTCCAGCTTGCGCCAGCCTAAATCTCCTCCATTTTTGGCATTTCCGCCATCAGATACAGCACTTGCAGTTTCAGTAAAATCAGTACCAGCTAAAAGGTCCTCGCGAATTTGAGTTGCAACTTGTCGTACTTGCTCAATTTCATCTGAAGTAGCATTTTCAGGCAATGATAATAATATGTGTGAGAGACGTACTTCAGCCTGAAATGTTCCCTGGAATTCCTGATTTGCCAAAAAGTTGTCAATTTCCTTTTCAGTTACAACAATACGGTTTTCAACCTGTCTTTTACGTAATTGAGTTAATGTAATTTCATTACGAATATCTTCGCGAAACTGTTCATATTTATAACCATCTTGTTCGAGGATTTCCCTGAACTGTGTTAACGATACCTGGTTTTCGGCGGCAATATTACTGATAGTTCGATTCAGCTTTTCATCATCAACCCTGATACCGGCTCTTGCGGCAAGTTGTAGCTGGATACGGTTTTGGATCAGATTGTCCAGTACCTGGCGCTCAAGAATGGATGGGGGTGGCAGTCTTGCGCCTTGTTGTTCAATTTGACTACGCACAGTACGTATTTTCGATTCAAGCTCACTTTGCATTATAACGTCTTCATTGACCACGGCGATAATACGATCCAGTGGCACATAGGCATAGGCTAGATTCTGGATTAATAATAGGCTGACTAGCCCGCATATTGCACGAGTTGGTAAGATGCTCACGAAGGGCTGGTGTGTTATGCGTGGCAGAATATTTGCTCCTGCATGTTCTGCACTTCCGCCATCCTTGGCGGTCGTGCTCGCGACTGACACAAATTCGCCAGGAGCGAATTTGAACAGCGAGCGGAGCGAAGCTGGCCCTGAAAGGGTGGAGGACAGGATGTCCGGAATAGCCATAGCCTTAGCTCTGGTGGAGGGAACATGTGCGCGCATAACACGCCAGAACAAGTGAGAGCTTGCCAAGCGAAAAGCATGGTACAAACTGCCTTTTTCTAATAGACACTGAAACCTTCGCCGAACATAGCTTATAGTCTGGTTGTTAGTGTACTCGTGCAATATGCGGGCATACCCCAACAAATAATGTCGGGGTTTATTCTGGGAAATACTAAAATTCACTCTGGTAACCGGGGATCTGCTGTTTTAGGAAGTTTACTGTCTTTTTACCTATTCCCGCCAGTCCTTTTAATTCCATTTGAAGGAATACACCGGTTTCAAAATCTCCATCAATATCGGTCAGGAAGCGACGGGCAACGACTCGTACTCCCCAGCAACAGCTCTCATATTCAATTCCTCCAAACGTTTCCAATGAACGTCCTTCAGGTATTGCATAATTCCACCGACCAACAACACTCCACTTTCGATGTAATGGCCAACGAAATGATATATCACTTTGCTCGATATCTGTCGAATCCCGCCTTACGCGGTAAGCCAGGTTCAATATCTTGCCTGGGGCAGGGTTATAGGTTGCCTGGGCCGTAATCTTTTCTGTTCCATTGCCAATGTTTGGGTCCCAAATTATATCGCCGCCAATATTCCAGTGTTTGATAACCTTGGTATTAAATTCTGCAATGAACGCTGAACTGTCTTCATCACGAACAGTACCACCAGGTAATATGACTTTACGGTCACTAAGATAAAAGATCTGTCCCAGACTGACATATCCTAAATCTTGACCGGTCTCCTGGTTGATTAAATGAGAGCTAACGGCCAGGGTAAGCTGGTTGGCATCCCCCTGGCGATCACCACCGCTAAATCGATCTTCACGAAAGAGTGAGTCAAATGAGGTAGTGAGTAGGCCGGTATCAAATACAGGTAAATCGGATTGGTCTTCATTTGGGACATAAAGATAAAATAATCTGGGTTCGAGAGTTTGCAGAAATCCGGTATTAAAAAGCCGGGTCTCTCTCTCCAGGAAGATCCCACTGTCCATACTAAAAATTGGCAAGACTCGGCTGGGGTCATTTGTAAAGCTTCCTGAATCTTCCAGGCTATATTGTGTGTAGTCCAGACTTAACTTTGGTTCAAGATAGGTGGCGACAGTACGAACAGGGTAGCTGATATAAGGTTGTAAATTGACACGCAGTCCATTGACATTATCAGTAAAGATGGCGTCATCTCCGCGTTCAAAATAGACAGCTTCACTTTGTAATCCATAGTTAAGCTGCCCATATTTTCGAGGTGAGCCGTAATTAAATAAAACCTGTGGTAAACGTTTATAGGGACGCGAAGTGACGGCAATACTACGATCAACCGTTTGATAATCCTGAATACGTGTCGTTATATCCCAGTTATTACCGCGATAGAAAACATCGGCACGACGTTCCAGGTATCGGGTACTGGTCGTGCTCAATTGACTGCCAAAGTCTTCAAAATAAAATTTATCCGACACACGGTTGTAGGTAAAGAACAAGTTTCCGGTGTCTGCAAAGGCTTGATGATGAGTGATACCAAACAGGTTTCTGTCCTTGTCTTCCCTGTTGTTATCGCTGGGCAGGTATTCAAAATTGATTTCACCGCTACTACGAGAAAACAAGTAACGATATTCACCCATTCCCATGAGTCCACTGTCTGTCAAATAACGTGGGGTTAAGGTCGCATCCATATTAGGGCTGATATTCCAGTAAAACGGGGCACGGAGCTCAATTCCATTTCTATTGGTGGTGCCATATCCCGGAGCCAGAAAACCTGTTTTACGTTCTTTACTGAGCGGGAAAGACATATAGGGCGAATAAAAGACAGGGACATTTTTAATCTTGAGCACGACATTACGTGCCTTACCCCAGTTTTCTTCATGGTCAAGGGAAATGCTACTTGCAGAGAATTGCCAGAATTGATCGTCCGGATCGCAAGTGGTGTATTGCACTTGCTCCATTTCAGTTCGGGTTCCGACATCGAGTACTAATTTGTCAGCTGATCCACGCCCACGTTTGTCAATCAATGTGTAATCAGCATCGGTAAATTCCCCAACACCGTTATCAAATTGTAGTAAAGCTTCGTTGCTTTGCAGGTAGAGTGTTTCATCCCAATAGTTGACGTTACCATCCAAATCTGCAGTATCGTTAGGCTGATCATATTCAATGATATCTGCACTGACTTGTTGAGAATTTCGAGTGATTTCAGCATTACCACGCAGTGTAGAGATGCCTTCTTCGATTAGATCGGCTTCATCGGCACTTAGATGTGTATCACCTTCAGCCAATTTAGCGTCTACGAAAGGTCTTTCAGGAATATTGAGCGATTGAGGACAGAGCAGGGTAGTATATTCGCCGCCGAGTTCAGCAGCAGATATTCCTGATGACAGCAAAATGCCTCCACATAGTGCGACTAGACTGTTCTGTACAAGCTTCATTCCTTTCCGTGTATTTATAATTATTTGGATATTTATAGTGTCTAAAATCGCATAGAATGCGTTTATCTTCAAATTTTTATTCAATATTATTGTCAAACACTCTAATGCAGCAATTTCTGGACAAAATTAAGAAGATCCAAATTAAATAATTCTGATGAAAATACTATTTATAGCCAGCGTTTCGGCCTTGATCATAGCGGTCCTGTTTTGGACACGTCCTGATACCTATGCTGAACTCCAGTCTTTACCACCGCCGATGGTGAATGTCGATATAGTCGATCAAATTGATATTCAACCCATCATCCATGTAACCGGGAAATTAAAACCAGCCCGAAAAGCGAGCCTCCATTTCCAGGTTTCCGGACAGATAGATGGAAGATTCGTCGAGGCCGGGCAATATGTTGAAGCACACGCCCGGATGCTCAGTATTGAGGCAGGTGATTTTGTTGACACAGTAGAAGAATCGAAAGCCTTATTGAAAACTGAACGTAATGCTATTGAACGGGATTCACGCTTATTGGACTTGATGAGACAGGAGCGTGAATTGCAGGAACAGGAAGTAAGCAGATTAAAACAACTTGGTCAGGAATCACTGGCATCAAAATCAAATTACGATCAGGCGTTACAGGCTTTATATCGCCAACAGGCAGATGAAGCACGTCTTAAACATAGTGTGGATTCAGCACGCTCTCGTTTAATGATAGAACAGGCAAGATTAAATAAAGCAGAACGAAATCTTAAACGTACACAACTACTTTCCCCATTTAATGGGACAGTTAATGTTGTTTATGTCGAAGTAGGTGATTATGTTTCACCCGGTCAGGCAGCACTTGAGTTAGTTCAGATTGATAAGCTTGATTTAAACCTTGAAGTAACCGGAATAACTGCATCGCATACACAGTTAGGTCAGAAAGTAAAAGTTGTTACCAATAACGGTGAAAGGGAAGGACAAATAATCGCTCTTGCTGTTGACCCCGATCCGGAAACCAATACGCATTCATTAAAAATAAGATTACCATCTGATGAATTGTTTTCCGGGCAATTGGCTGTTGCATACTTGCCTGGACATTTATATAAGGATGCCAGTGTAATACCTATTAGCGCTATCTTATACGAGGATGGTCAGTCATATATTTTTGAAGTAATTGATGACCATGTTGTCAAAAAACCTGTTAAGTTGGTTGAACGTTATAATGATGTTCAAATTATTGCAGGTATAGACTCGGGTACCACAATTATTAGCAGGGATGTTTCCAGTCTCGCAGATGGACAAGCTGTTGTTGTTCAATAATGGAATCGATTTAACCCGGATTATCAATCGTTTTTATGTCACTAATCCATTTCTCACTTAGAAATCCGTTACTGGTAAACATGAGTCTCATTATCGTCATGATAATGGGTATTTTATCCTGGCGCGGATTACCACAGGAAATATTTCCGGTTGTGGATCTGGATATGATCAGTATTACGACTGAATTCGAAGGTGCATCGCCTGCTGAAGTAGAGCAACAAGTGACGTTACCAATCGAAGAAGAGTTTGAAGATAGTCTGGATATCGATTTTATTTCGTCGACAAGCAAGGAAGGGCTTTCCAGTATCTTTATAAAATTAAAACCGGGTGCAAAGGTTGATGATTTTATTCGTGATACAAGGACATTACTTGACCGTGTTGATGATCTGCCTGATACGGCTGAAGAGCCGGAATTAAATCGTCATCGTGCCCGCTTTCCTGTCATTACACTCACACTCTATGGCAATCTTTCCAAGGCCGAGCTCTATGAATATTCAGAAAAAGCCCGCAGGCAAATGCAACAAATCAAGGGTGTTGCAAGTGTTGGAATGGCCGGGGATCGAGATTGGGAGATTTGGGTTGAAGTCAATCCACATGAACTGGCAGCGCTGAATATACCACTGGAACAGGTAAATGCAGCGCTTAGAAATAATTTAATAGATCAACCGGGTGGTTCAATAAAATCCAATGAAGGTGACATACGTTTAAGAGGCAAAGGGGTTAAACCTGAACCAGAGAATATTGAACAGATTGTACTACGCACTAATGCCAACGGTGGTGAGTTAAAACTGGGTGACGTTGCGAGAGTCGTTCGTCGGTTTGAAGAACCGGAAACCTTTGCACGTTTTAATGGCAAATCTTCAATTAATTTGACCGTAACCAAAACGGCAGATGCTTCAACAATACTTATTTCAGAAAAAATCAGGGCGTTAGCTGACGAACTGAGTATAGAACTTCCTGACAGTATTAATGCCGGATATCACACTGACACGTCTGTCTATGTAAAAACCCGATTAAACCTGGTTAAGTCTTCCGGTTTGATCGGTTTAATACTTGTTTTATTTTCACTTTATCTGTTATTAAATTTTCGTGTAGCTGCAATTACCGCTTTTGGCATTCCTGTCTCTTTTCTTTTCGCTGTTACCCTGCTTTTTTATTTTGATTACACCATCAATATGGTTTCGTTGTTTGCATTCTTGATCGTGCTCGGGATGATTGTTGATGATGCCATTATCGTTACAGAAAATGTGTATCGGCATATTGAAAATGGAATGAAGCCATTGGATGCTGCATCATTGGGAGCAAGAGAAGTGTTTTGGCCCGTTGTCGTATCAACATTGACGACAATAGCTGCTTTTTTACCCATGTTTGCTATTGGTGGGATATTAGGTGAATTTATAAAAGTTATTCCTGTCGTTGTCTGTTGTGCTCTTATTGGGTCACTACTTGAGGCTTTTATTGTATTGCCATCTCATGCAGGGCAAATATTAAAATTTGATAAAAAGAAATCGCGTTTGAACTGGCATCTTATTCTGAATAAATATGGACAGATATTAAATTGGTCGGCTTTAAATCGATATTTCATTGCAACACTAAGTATTTGTGTCTTGGCTATCAGCCTGACTTATGCGAATACCCGATTACCATTCCAGTTATTTGGTGATGTGGAGATCGGACAATTCTTTCTGAATATTGAAACGCCAAATACTTACAGTCTGGAAGATAGTCTTGAATTAGCTGAAGAACTTGAAGGAAGACTTAACGGGATAATGAGCGAGGAGGAACTATTATCACTAATAACAAATATTGGGGTCAGTATTATTGATTTTAATCGTAGCAAGACAGGCAGTAATTTGATTCAGTTTGTTGTTGATCTACAAAAAACTGTTCCTGGTAGTTTTATAGAGAAGTGGGTAACACCCATGGTCAGTCTGGATTTTAATAATAGTGGCAAACGAACACGAAGCGCGGATGAAATCATTAAGGAAGTAAGAAAAGAATTTCTGAAAGTGCCAGGTGTAGATAGATTAAGTATATTAAAACCTAATGCAGGTCCGGCAGGGGATGATATTGAGGTGGGTATTGTCAGTTCTGATCTTGAACTGCTACAAAAGAAAGCAATTGAGATTAGTGATTATATGAAGCGTATGCCTGGTGTAAATGATGTTGTTCATGATCAGGAGCCGGGCAAACTGGAATATAAATATCAACTCAACGACCGCGGTAAACGTCTAGGATTAACACAAAATGAATTGGCTAATGCCGTACGCAGTGGCTACCTTGGAAATGAAGTTGTTCACGTTACCTGGGATGATAAGCGTTTGCCGGTACGTGTTATTTATCCAGAGTCGATGCGTGAGCAATCGACCAGCTTGAAAAACTTACCTATCATTCTTACATCAGGCCAAACCGTCTACCTGAGTGATGTTGCAGATATTAGTGTCGGTCGTGGTTTAAACCAGATACGTCGTCGTGATACACAACGTATGGCAAAGATTATTGCTGATGTTGATTCGTCAATTACAACACCGGGTGAAGTGACGAATCAGATAGATAACGTATTTGGTAAAAAATCTCGAAATAGTTCCTATTCTTTATTGTTTCTTGGTGAAAAGAAAAACGCAGATGATTCCTTCAAAGGAATTAACCAGGCATTAATTATCGCACTTGCCGTTATCTTCTTTATGTTAACTGCTTTATTTAAATCTCTTATCGATCCATTAGTCGTTATGATTGCGATACCCTTTGGGTTTATCGGTGTGGTTATTGGTCACGCAATGTTTGGTTACAATATCCAGTTTTTATCTGCAGTAGGTATGCTGGCATTATCTGGAATCATTGTTAATGATTCACTTATCATGGTTGATTTTATTAAACGATTACGTAGTGAAGGAAAAGACAGAATTACTGCTGTTGTCGAGGCAGGTAAGGTGCGTGCCCGTCCAATCATATTGACAACAATCACAACCTTTTTGGGCGTATCTCCCCTTATATTTTTTGCCACAGGCCAAACAGCCTTCTTATCCCCCATGGCAGTCAGCCTTGGATTCGGATTGGTGTTCGCAACAACATTGATATTATTAACGCTACCTTGTTTTTATCTCATCGCTGATGATATACGCAGTCGCTTATTCAAATCAGAAATAAATAATGCCGAGGGTGATTTGGTTTAGTGAAGTATGTCATGGTAACAGGATGTTCCTCAGGTATCGGGCGTTGCATTGCTGATGGATTAAAAGAACGCGGATTTCATGTTTTTGCGACAGCAAGAAAGCAGGAAGATATAGATACCTTAAAAGAAGCAGATTTCGATTCAATCAAGCTGGATTTAACCGATTCAGATTCAATTCATTCTGCTGTCGAAAGCGTGTTAAACAAAACAAACGGGAAACTATATGGTTTGATCAATAATGCCGCCTATGGATTAACGGGTGCAGTAGAAGATCTATCTCGAAATGATCTGCGTGATCAATTTGAAACAAATTTGTTTGGTACACAGGAACTAACCAATTTTGTCTTGCCCGCAATGCGAAAATGTGATGAGGGTAGGATAATTCAGATCAGTTCAGTATTAGGTTTTATTACCATGAAATTTCGCGGTGCCTATTGTGCCTCAAAATATGCATTGGAAGCATTAAGCGATGCAATGCGCTATGAATTAAGCAATACCGGGATAAAGGTGTGTTTAATTGAGCCAGGTCCAATAAATAGTGAATTCAGGAATAATGCATTGGCTAATTATCGAAATGTTGTTGATAAAGATACGAGTCAGTATAGGGATGAATATGCAAAGATTGAAAAGGAAATGAAAGGTGAAAATTATACAATTCCGTTTACCCTGGACCCAGAAGCAGTACTTGATAAAGTAATCCATGCCCTGGAAAGTGAAAGACCAAAGAGTCGTTACTATGTTACTTTCCCAACCTATATGTTTGCATTTTTGAAGCGCATTCTTTCAGGATCATTGTTGGACAAGATTCTAATTAGAATTTAAATATCTCGATATTATTAAGAATGTTTTTTTAGCCCACAGACGACTCCATGGACATCGGTTGCCTACATGGATGTAGGTAAGGGGCGTGAGCACGACTGCATGGATGCAGGACGCCTACACGGATGTAGGTGGTAGAGAATGTCTGGAACAATTACCGAGAGCACAGAGGACACAGAGAGAAAATATGTTATTCTCGAATTTCAGCTTTCGACAACCCATAGCTGACGTCCAGTACTAAATTGGCCCAGCACAAATCACTCTACATTCTCAGTCAAGTAAAAACACATTGTAGTTTAAATGGGAAACTGGGTTTGGATCCTGAGCAGATATATGCGATGTTTTACTATTGACAGTAAATTTATCGTCATCTTAATTTCTTTAAATTTCTAATGGCAGTTTCATTTCCCTGGGCTGCAGCCTTCTCGTACCACTCACGTGCCTTGCTGTAATCTTGTGGAACACCCTGACCATAATCATACATAACACCAAGACTATATTGAGCAGAAGCCTCTCCCTGAGCTGCAGCCTTCTCGTGCCATTCCTTTGCCTTTAGATAATCCTGGGTAACACCCTGACCGTTTTGATAAAGCCAACCCAGGCTACTTTGTGCATACGCATCTCCTTGTGCTGCTGCTTTCTCATACCACGCTTTTGCCTTCAAATAATCCTGGGTAACACCCTGACCGTTTTGATAAAGCCACCCCAGGTTACTTTGTGCATACGCGTATCCCTGATTTGCCGCTTTCTCATACCATTCCTTTGCTTTCTGATAATCCTGTGCAACTCCATAACCATTGGTATAAAGCCAACCCAGACCAGCTTGTGCAACAGAAGACTCCTGTGCAGCAGCTTTCTCGTACCACGCCTTTGCCTTTATATAATCTCGATCAACACCACGACCATTCGCATATAAATTCCCCAGATTGCCTTGAGCATACCCGTTTCCTTGCGCCGCAGCTTTCTCATACCATGATTTTGCAATATAAATATCTTTTTCTACGCTATATCCATGTTCATAAAAAACTCCTATTAAATTTTGTGCAAGAGAGTAACCTTCTTCTGCTAATGGTTTTGCAAGTGTTAAAGCAGCATCATATTCTTTATTATAAAAGGCTAATCTTGCTTTAATTTCTTGAATATTTTTATCTTTAGGTGATATTTGTTCTGCATTATCAAGGTAAGTTTTAGCTATACTTAATTCTTTATCATCTATGGCTTCATCTGATAATTTGACAAATTGAGTTACTATTTTTTTAAGACCATTATTTGCTTGTTCATTTTCAGGTTCCATAGATAAAATATATTGATATTTATCCAGAGCATTATTACCCTTGGGAGATATTAGGCGAAGAGCTTCTATGTCTTCTTTTGCATTGGTGAGTAATAATTGTATCTTTTCCTCTTGTTTCCTTCTCTCCATCACTAGCTGTTTTTTTTCTTCGGCTTTGGCCTGTTTCTTTTCTTCCGCTTCTTGTTGCTCTATCTGTTTTTCCAGTGCTTCCAGTTCTGCATCTGTGACAGCAGTAACAGAAGTCAGATGACCGACCATAAGAACCAGACAGACAATTAAGTTATGCATCATTTTTGATTTCATTGGTTTCATTATAGCTTGGTGAATTGCAGGATTCTGATACTTGAATGTATGTCCACTAAACCTGGGCAAGACCAGGAAGTAGACATTTAGAACTTTATAATCTCAAGGTAATTTTATAACCGGCTTTTCTTCATTCCTTTTATACAAAGTCACTATATTGCCGATGCGTTGAACAAGGTCTGCATCAGTATCCTCACAAATCTTTTCAATACCTGCATCGCGTTCTTCTCGTTCGCCCAGACGACATTTTATTTTGATTAATTCATGGCGTTCCAAAGCTTGTTCAATCTCTTTAACAAGGTTTTTTGTTATTCCATTTTGTCCGGCCCATACGACAGGTTTTAAATGGTGAGCTGCCTGGCGTAGAAATTTTTTCTGTGCATTATTTAATTTCATGTATATATTTTAATATTCCAATATCTTAATCCGACGTTACGAACGAAGGCTAATCGAGGCAAAAGTTAATAAATAAACGCAGTGTACACATAAGTACATGAGTATTATTTATTAACTTTTAACGATGAGTAGCCGAGTGCATTCCTGCACGGACCTCGGTACCCCCTTGAGGGGTGTGTAGGCAGTAGAGCGACGCACGACTGCATGGATGCAGGAGGTAGAACGAATCAGGAGACAGAGTCGAGGAAGCCAAAGCCGAGTAATCGGGTTTCATAGGTAAAATTTATCACGATTCTCTGAGTAATACTCAAGTACTTTATAGACAATATTAATAATACTTCTTGATGTAATGGTTGCGCCGCTTATTTGATCAAATTCACCGCCATCTTTTTTAACAGCCCATTTCTCTTCAGGTAGGCCTTCAAATGTATAGTTATTAAACCCGAGTATCCAGTTTGATTTATCCTGATGGGCCTTGTCTCCAAAACCCGCCGTTTCACTTTGCTGAAGGATTCTGACGCCGGTCAGGGTCCCGTCATAAGTCATTCCAATTATCAGGTTTATGTTGCCATTATAACCTTTGGTAATTACCGGTATTAGACTAATAGCAACGGGTTGATTGTTAACCCTTGCACGATAAACAGTAATATTATTTGTGTAATTTATATAACCGGGCACATCTATTTTAATTTTATCTTTAAATAGGTCGTTATCATATTTAACGGGTATTACTTCGTTGATGACAGCAAGCGCAGCTCGTTCTTTATTTATAGATATCTTGTCTTTGGTTATGTTGTGCACGATAACGATAAAAATAAAACAAACAAGACTGGTAATAGTTAAAGGGAGAATTGACAAGAGTTTTTGTTTGTTAAAGAGGAAACTCATTTTTCCCCCAGTGCTTTAGGCCGGGTGTGATAATCAATCAGAGGAACTAATGCATTCATTATTAATATTGAAAATGCAATACCATCAGGATAGCCACCCCAGGTGCGAATAACATAAATTAATAAACCAATTCCAATACCGTATATTATTTTTCCTGCAGGTGTTGTTGAGGAACTCGCAGGATCAGTTGCAATAAAAAACGCACATAACATCGTGCCACCTGTAAACAGGTGAAATATCTCAGATGGGTATACATCTGTATCAATAAGATTAAACAGGAAACTGATTACGAACAAACTTGCGAGAACAGTAACCGGTATTTGCCAGCGAATAACTTTGTTTGTGATTAACCAGACACCGCCAGCAAGGTATGCAACAGCTATCCATTCCCAACCCTTACCACCAAGCGAGCCATACAACGGGTTAATCTTTATCTCGGATACCATTGTCATCAGGTCTAACTCAATTTTCATATTGGTAAGTGGTGTGGCGCCTGCAATTGCATCCAGCTCCAGTTCAGCGGGTAGTTCGGAAAAAATAATATTTATGTTTTGCCAAAGTGTAAGCCCCTGTTCATTTATACCGCTCAGGTCAGGCCAATAGGCCATTTTTACCGGAAAACATAATAGAACAAAAACATAACCTGCCATTGCAGGATTGAACGGGTTATGTCCAAGTCCACCAAAAAGGTGTTTGGTGATAATTATTGCGAATGCGACTCCTGTTAAATTCACCCACCAGGGTGTAAAAGGAGAAAGTGTTAATGCAAAAAGCAGGGCTGTTATTATGGCTGTACCATCTTTTAAAACAGGAGCAATTTCCTGTTTACGTAATTTTAATACAAGCGCTTCAGAGAGCAGGGCAAACACAACCGCAATAATGCAATGTATAAGAACACCAACACCAAAGTAATAGATAGCAATCAAGATCCCTGGAATTAATGCATACAGTACCTGACGCATTATAGCGTTAACTGTGGTTGTTGAATGCGTATGCGGTGAGGATGTAACTTTATCCGTTGATGATGTTTGCATGTGTGTTATCTCGTGGCAACCATGCTAATACAATCAACGGGACAAGGCGCAATACATAATTCACAACCTGTACAATAATGATTAATAACGCTATGCATTTGATTTGGCGCACCAAGAATAGCATCGACCGGGCAGGGCGCTATACATTTAACACAACCAATACAAAGCGTTTCATCAATAAATGCAATATTGTTTTGTTCTTTTTGCTTATTGTCTTTATATAGGGGTTTAATTTCTGTTCCCAGGATCGTAGCAAGCGCTTTTATTGTTTCATCACCGCCAGGCAAACAACGATTAATGTCTGTTTCGTACCGCGCTAGTGCCTCTGCATAGGGTTGGCAGCCTTGATAGCCACAGTCTCTACATTGTGTTTGCGGTAATAAACGATCAATAGCATTAATATCGCGATTACGTGATTGCTGTATGATTGACGGTTCATGGTTTAATGAAAGAAAACCAATGGCGATTGAGAATAGAGTTATTATAGATAACGTAATGATAAATATAATAATCATCGTAATCCTGCCAGCCCCATTAAACCCATCGATAGAATTCCCATTGCGATTAGTAGAATAGGTAAGCCACGAAATAGATTTGGTATATTTTCATTGTCAATTCGTTCACGCAGACATGTCACTACTAATAGTAAAAATAAAAACCCCAGCCCTGATCCAAACCCAAAGAAAAAAGAGTCAATTAAAGAATTTATTTGTGATTCTTGTAACAAGATGACTGCCAGAAATACTGAATTTATTAATAGTATTGGAATAATCGCATCAACTTGTTGAAAGATTAATGGGAAAAGCAGGTGAAAGATTTTTTGAGATAACAATACTATTACCAGTATCAACAAGACGAATAACAATAAATCAAGATATTGAAGTTGTAGTGGGATAATAATTATTTGGTTAATTAAATAAGCACCAGGCAGGCAGAGACTTAGACAATAAATTGTTGCAAGTCCAATAAACCAGGCTGCATTAATGCGTTGGCTTGCCGCAAGCTGTAGATCAACCCCTACAAGATATGTAAGCGCCAGGTTGTTAACCAGTGCAGTGCTGAATAGTAATCCGAATAATTCACTCATTTAATTGAACCTATATATCAGAAAATGAGTATCGGATTTTTAAGGCTTTACAACAAGTCCTCTCGATCTCATTGTGATGAAAAATCATAAACAGATTGGAATCTATCTCAAAATTAGAGATTTTTCGTTCAGACGAGGCCCGAACCTTTCGAAAACGCGGAGTTTATATTTGATAAATGAGCATTTATGAAAACCATCCCTGGTTTTCACCCGAAGGGCCAGCCTGTGGCTGTTCAAAATCGTTCCATACGATTTTGTGAGAAAGGCGAGAACGAAGTATGAGCGGAAAAGATCAATTTTGAGTTTACTTAACTTTCATGCCCGGCTCTGCGCCCTCATCAGGACTTAGTATGAATAACTCTTTCCCGCCGGGACCCGCTGCAAGCACCATTCCTTCAGATATGCCGAAACGCATCTTTCTGGGTGCGAGATTGGCAACCATGACAGTCAGTTTACCTTCCAGGTCTTCGGGTTTATACGCTGACTTAATTCCGGCAAAGACATTGCGTGTTTCGCCATCCAGTTCAAGTGTCAGTTGCAGCAATTTATCTGCTCCCTCAACATGTTCAGCCTTGATTATTTTTGCGATCCGTAGATCGATCTTCATAAAATCGTCAATGGTGATTTCTTCTGAGATCGGGTTATCGCTAAGCGGTCCACTCACAACAGCATTGTTTTTTGTTGTAGCAAGATCATCTTTACTATCTTCAATCATGGCTTCGATATTCTCCTTTTCAACACGTGTCATTAACGGTTTGAATGGGTTAATTTTATGGCTTGTTAATGGAGTTTGAGCATCCTGCCATCTCAAGGGTTCTATATTAAGAAATACTTCTGTCTTTTCTGCCGTTACAGGTAATACCGGTTTTAAATATAGTATTAACAAGCGGAAACAATTTATACCCATTGTGCAAATGGCCTGTAACTCGTCATCACTATTTTCTTGTTTAGCGATTACCCAGGGTTTGTGATCATCAATGTATTGATTGGCCTTGTCTGCCAATGCCATGATCTCACGCATTGCCCTGGAATATTCCCGGGCATCATAAGCGTTTGCAATACTTTCATTGGCATCAGCAATTTCTTTATAAAGATCAGGGTTATGAACAGTGTCCGCAAGTTGTCCGTCAAAATGTTTTTTGATGAAGCCTGCACAACGACTGGCAATGTTAACGACCTTGCCAACCAGATCGGAATTGACTCTTGAAATGAAATCTTCCAGATTGAGATCGATATCATCAATTCCCGATCCTAACTTTGCAGCAAAGTAATAACGCAGGTATTCAGGATTCAAGTGATCAAGATAGGTACGCGCAGTTATAAAAGTACCGCGTGATTTTGACATCTTTTGACCATCAACAGTCAGGAAACCATGTGCATAAACAGCGGAAGGTGTTCTGAATCCACTACCATGTAATATAGCTGGCCAGAACAAGGCATGGAAATAAATGATGTCTTTACCAATGAAATGGTACATCTCTGTATCACTACCCGCCTTACACCAGTGATCAAAATCAATACTTGTTTTTTCACACAGGTTTTTAAAACTGGCCAGATAACCCATCGGCGCATCCAGCCAGACATAAAAATATTTACCGGGCGCATTCGGAATTTCAAAACCAAAATATGGTGCGTCACGGGAAATATCCCATTCCTGTAATCCGGCTTTAAACCACTCATCAAGCTTATTAGTAACTTCAGCTTGCAAATGACCGGCGCGAGTCCAGTCACGCAATAGATCTTTGAAGTCATCTAATTTAAAGAAATAATGCTCTGATTCTTTTTCAATAGGTGTCGCACCGGAAACCGCAGAAACAGGATTTATTAAATCAATTGGACTATAGGTCGCACCACAGACCTCACAACTATCGCCATATTGATCGCCTGCACCACATCTGGGACATTCACCACGGATAAAGCGATCCGGCAGAAACATCTCTTTTTCAGGATCATAGGCCTGTTTGATGGTTCGCTTGGTTATATGCCCGTTATTACTTAATTCTTCGTAAATAGTGTCAGCCAGCCACTGATTTTCGGGTGAATGCGTACTGTGGTAATTATCAAAGGCGACGGCGAAATCGTTAAAATCAGTCCGGTGCTCTTTGTCTACCCGCTCAATCAAGGCTTCAGACGTGATACCTTCCTTTTCAGCACATAACATAATAGGTGTACCGTGGGCGTCATCCGCACAAACATAGTAGCAGTTATGGCCGCGCATCTTTTGAAAGCGTGCCCAGATATCAGTCTGAATATATTCGACCATATGTCCGATATGTATTGGGCCATTGGCATAGGGCAGGGCGCTGGTGACCAGGATTTGGCGTTGTTTATCTTGCATTATTATAAAGGCTACAGAATTTTGGGGCGCTAAAGTAGCATTATTCAATAGCAGCGTGAAGAGAAGCCGATAAATTTGTAGAATACAGGCCCCATTCAAATATCAGGTTGTAACAATGTCGACAATTAGTTGTGAACAAATAGAAAAAATTCTCTCCGGAATCGAGGATCCCTACATAAAACAGGATTTGCTCAGTGCAAAGTCAGTGAAGGATATCAGCATTAATGATGGTGCAGTGTCTATTAGCATTCAGCTTGGTTATCCGGCCGAAGGTATAAAGCAGGAGTTAACAGATAAGATATCAGCAGCACTTTCTGATAATGGTATTTCTGAAAGCATAGTAGACGTCTCTAGCAAAATTGTTTCGCATTCAGTACAAAAAGGGGTACAGCTCTTACCGAATATTAAAAACACCATTGCAGTAGCCTCAGGCAAGGGTGGAGTAGGTAAATCTACCACCGCAATTAATCTTGCTCTGGCATTACAAGCTGAAGGTGCAACCGTTGGTATACTGGATGCCGACATCTATGGTCCTAGCCAACCCAGAATGCTAGGCATTAAAGGTACGCCTGAAACGACGGATGGGAAGACAGTAGAGCCAAAAGTGAGTTATCAGGTGCAATCAATGTCGATTGGTTACCTGATCGAAGAAGATACACCGATGATCTGGCGTGGTCCTATGGTCACGAGTGCGTTGGAACAGCTATTAAATGATACAAATTGGAATGATCTCGATTATCTTATTATTGATCTACCACCAGGCACAGGGGATATTCAATTGACCTTATGCCAGAAAATTCCGGTTAGTGGTGCCCTGATTGTCACAACACCTCAGGACATTGCTTTATTGGATGCTAAAAGAGCATTAAAGATGTTCGAAAAAGTCCAGGTACCGGTATTGGGTGTTATCGAAAATATGAGTACACATATATGCAGCCAGTGTGGACATGAAGAACATATCTTTGGCAGTGGTGGTGGAGAGCAAATGGCAAAACAATATGATGTTGAGCTGCTGGGATCATTGCCATTGGATATACAAATTCGTGAAGGTGTCGATAATGGCAAGCCAACTGTGGCAATGGAACCTGATTCAGTAATTGCAATGAATTATCGTGACATTGCACGACGTGCTGCCGCGAAGCTTGCAGTGCAGGCAAAAGATTACACTTCCAAGTTCCCTAAGATAGTTATAGAGAATAATTAAAAGAGCACCTCTTAAAATGCACTTTTTCCGTGATAGCGTTGTCAGCTCGATAACTGCTCCCGGCGTTATTTTACCTCCTGCGTCCATGCAGTCGTCCGTGCTCACAAAATCGTATGGAACGATTTTGAACAGCCGAAGGCTGGCCCGTAGGGTGAAAACCAGGGATGGTTTTCATAAATACTCATGTATTAGCTATACACTGCGTTTTTGTGCACGGTGTTCTGATGTACATGGATGTACAAATGCCGCGAAGACATGGATGTCTAGGAGCGGCCTTGCTCTCACAAAAAAATCACAATTTTTAGAGGTACTCTTAAGATGTCTGTAAAGTCTGATAAGTGGATCCGCCGTATGGCGGAGCAACATGGAATGATCGAGCCTTTTGAAACAAATCAGGTTAAACAAAATGGTTCTGGGCGAATAATATCCTATGGCACATCCAGTTATGGTTATGACGTTCGTTGTTCAGATGAATTTAAAATCTTTACCAATATTCATTCAGCCACGGTTGATCCAAAGGATTTCGATACTGATAGTTTTGTTGATATTAAAAGTGATCATTGCATTATTCCGCCAAATTCATTTGCCCTGGCAAGGACGGTTGAATATTTTCGGATACCACGAAATGTATTGACTATCTGTTTGGGTAAATCAACCTACGCCCGTTGTGGCATTATCGTTAATGTCACACCACTTGAACCTGAATGGGAGGGACATGTGACTCTGGAGTTTTCGAATACGACAAACTTACCTGCCAAGATCTACGCAAATGAAGGTGTTGCGCAGGTTATTTTTATTGAGTCGGATGAAGTTTGTGAAACTTCCTATAAGGATCGTGCTGGTAAATATCAGGGACAGACAGGCGTTACATTACCGAAAACCTGATCTGATTAACCGTTTACTGTTGCCTTAGGTCCGTCTAATTCAATAGATTCCTGGTTGCGTTCATTCTTTAATTGTTTTGCCTGCCTGTTTAAGATATGTTGCATGATGAGCTCTTGATCGCTTTCACATATCCCCACGAAATTTACTGCGACGTTAAAACGATATAGATTATCGTCCATCTTTTTTCTGCAATCGACAACACGTGCATAAACAGGTATGAATTGATATTCAGGAAAAAGAACCAGCTCCATTTTCAGGTTTACACCTTCATTAATAGGGGTGTTAGATTCAAAAGACATGCCGCTTGCACTCAAGTTGACTTGTTGCGTTTCTGTAATTGAATTATCCCTGTCATCATTGTGCGTGATCATACTTTCCATCAGTGATAATTTCTTATCATAAAGGCCCAGTATTTCAGCAACCAGGGGACTGACTTCTTCAACCCGTCCCATCCTGGACATTATTTTTGCTTCAATACAATTAAATGCATTTTTAAGATCAGCAAGGTTGTTTTTTACGTGTTCTGACCGTTTCATTTCAGTCTCGATATCAACACCTTGTACGACACGGTATTTGAGTGAGACCTTGTCATTTATTCGGAAGTATCGTCTGCGGTCGTTCATAGTAGTATTACCTGGATAATTATGTTATTGGTTCATCAAGCTTTTTCTGATTTTTTCGAATTTATCTTTTAAAGTTTGTAAATTAATAGCGTCAATTTCAGATTGATCTGGTGGTGTAATTTCTTCATCCAGTATCTTTTGTACTGAAGTTGTAAGTTCAGGCGTATCATCACCATCTAGCTTACTTGCAAATGGATTATCAGGACTAGCGGATGTCTCATTCACTTTATCTCTGTTTTCACCTCGTATAGCGGATATCTCATTCACTTCATCTTCGTTTTCACCTTGTACGATCGTGAGTTCTACACGACGGTTAATTGCCCGGTTTTCATGTGTATCATTCGGTACCATGGGATGCGCATCACCATGGCCTTCAATAACAAATCGATCCTGTGAAAGTGTATCCAAAGCAAGTAATTCATGGACCACTGTCACAGCACGTGACGATGATAATTCCCAGTTGGAACGAAAACGTGCAGTTTTTATCGGGATGTTATCAGTATGACCTGCAACAATGATCCTGCCTTCGATATCATTGAGTGATTTTCTTAATTTATTCAACACTGGTAAGAAACTGCCTTTGACGATTGATGAACCTGATGGAAATGATCCTTTTTCGTTTATCCGTAACAATATTCGATTACCTTGTGTTTTTATCGCGATCAGACCCTGTTCAATTTCAGGCTCAAGTGTTTTAAGTAATTTATAGGCATCGGTAATTGTTTGTTTCTGCTCTTCCTTCATTTCTGTTTGCTGATCAGAAATTTTTTCGATATTTGTATCCGGTTTTTCTGCTGCTTTTTTTGCTGCTTCTTCAAGCTCAGCTATCTTCTCTGCATCTTCTCTCCCCATTTTTGCCGCCATATCAATTGTTTCTGCTTCAACAACAGATTCTATTTGTTGTTCTTGGTAGCGTTGTATTGATTCGCTGCCAGAGCCTTCGTAATCTTCACTTGGATCAATGCTTTCCTTTTTTTCACTTTCGGTCACTGCATCAGTGAACTCTAGCGTTTGTCGGGTATCGTCAATCGTGTTTTGCCGGATCTCATTGATTAATGTTGGCGTGGGTCTGCCAGGTGTAAATTCCTGTGCAATGATACTGGTGCCTTTGGGGCTTTCTTTAGCATTAATTTCGC
Organism: uncultured Enterobacteriaceae bacterium; assembly: GCA_964392105.1. Lineage (GTDB taxonomy): Bacteria > Pseudomonadota > Gammaproteobacteria > Eutrophobiales > Eutrophobiaceae > UBA7359. Next base: position 19,564 of record CAYMPA010000003.1, on the reverse strand, counting down.
GTTGTACACCGAAGGCGTTTTTCATCGAGCCGGCTATTTGTTTGAATTTCTGCAAATCCATTTCTGAAAATGACAAGAGTAATACAAAGAAGCACATCAATAATGTCATCAAATCGGCAAAGGTCATTACCCATGCCGGAACACCACCACTTTCCTGTTTTTTAGCCGGTGCTTGGTCACTCATAGTAGAAATCCATGGGTTATATCAAGTTAACCAGCGGGTGCTGCTTCCGCATCTTCATCATCAATACCGCGTTCGGAACCTGGAAGGTAAGTTAGAAGCATGCCTTCAATAACGCGTGGATTGCGGCCTTCCTGAATTCCTGAAACACTGTCAATGATCATGGACTTAATCAGTTTCTCTTCGTTACTTCTTAGACCCAATTTTTCAGCTATTGGATTAGCAAAAACATTGGCAATGGCAGCGCCATAGAGTGTAGTGAGAAGTGCAACAGCCATAGCAGGACCAATTGATTTTGGATCTTCCATATTAGCTAACATTTGCACCAGACCAATCAGGGTCCCTATCATACCCATGGCTGGCGCAACATCAGCTATCGATTTAAATATCTTCTGGCCGAGATCATGGCGTTCGATTGTGAGATTCATATCACTGACCATGGTATCTCTGACAACATCGGGTTCATGACCATCGACCATCATCTGGATACCCATTTGAAAAAATGAGTTGCCAGTATCCTTTTCCTCCAGTGCAAGCAGTCCACCCTTACGAGCTGTGTTTGCTAAATCGATAGTGGTTTCTATCAATTCCTTTGGTGAAGCGAGTTGATAAAACAAGGCTTTCATACCGACCTTCATGGCGTTGAGAAATTGCGCAATACTGAATTGCATTAATACTGCGCCAATGGTTCCACCGCCAACAACAAGCAGCGATGGAATATTGAAAAACATGCCCGCTTCACCACCAAGTATGATTGCGGCCATGATAATACCAGCGGCTGCCAGGAAGCCGATTAGCGTTGCAAGATCCACAGTGTTCTCCTTATAGCCATTGTGATTATTGCTGTTAAAATCATTACTAGGTAATTTAGGTACTTACGCCATTGCGATTACGTAATTAGCTATCATTTATATCGGTTAAAAACACCAAAACTTTATAATGGGAACCTATTATTTACGTTTTTTTATTGCGGATTAGTCGTGTTTAGTTCGAGTATCTCTTTAACATAGCGGCATTGGTTTGAAATAAATCAATAAAAATTAAAAAATTATAGAGTAATCATATATATGACGAATTTTCCAATATTTTTGAAACTCCAGGACCGACCCTGCCTGGTCGTGGGCGGTGGTGAGGTAGCTGCGCGAAAAACACAATTATTAATATCTGCCGGGGCAAAGGTCTTTGTAGCAGCACCGGAAATTGAATCTTCACTGAATAAAATGAAGAAGTCCGGTCAAATCATTCATCTTGAACAAACTTACGATGAAAATTGTCTGCAAGATATGGAATTGGTAATTGCTGCCACCGATGATATGCAATTAAACAACACGATAGCCCATCAAGCAAAGTCGAAAAATCTAATGGTCAACGTGGTTGATAATCCTGAAACAGGCACGTTTATCATGCCTTCTGTTATTGATCGCAGCCCTGTAATGGTTGCGGTTTCTACCGGCGGGACATCACCTGTCCTGGCCAGACTACTAAGAGCACGTTTGGAAACCTTAATTCCCGCAGGCTATGGCAAATTAGCAACGCTTGTAGCCCGTTTCAGAAATAAAGTAAAAGAACACTACCCGAATATAAGGGAACGACGGAGATTTTGGGAACATGTCTTACAAGGACCTGTTGCCGAGATGTTATACGCAAGCCAGGAAAAAAATGCATTGAGTTTGTTGGAAAAGCAATTGGAGCATGAATTACCAAAAATAGAATCTATAGGGGAGGTTTATCTGGTCGGTGGCGGTCCAGGGGACCCTGATCTACTCACCTTTCGTGCCTTACGCTTGATGCAACAAGCTGACGTCGTGCTCTACGACAGGCTTGTGGCACCTGCAATAGTTGCCCTGGTTCGTAAAGATGCCGAGCGTATCTATGTTGGAAAAGAACGGGATAATCATGCCTTACCTCAAGACAATATCAATCAATTATTAGTTGATCTGGCAAAACAAGGTAATCGTGTTTTAAGACTTAAAGGTGGTGATCCATTTATATTTGGACGTGGTGGTGAAGAAATTGATCTGCTTTCCGCAAATAATATCCCCTTCCAGGTTGTTCCAGGCATCACTGCAGCCAGTGGTTGTGCTTCATATGCGGGTATTCCGTTAACTCACCGTGATTATGCCCAGTCTTGTTTATTCATCACAGGACATCTTAAAGATGGTACGACAAACCTGAATTGGTCAGCGTTAGTACAACCGCAGCAAACTCTGGCTGTTTATATGGGTACGCACGGTCTTGAAATTTTAAGCCGCGAATTAATAAAGCATGGTTTATCTGAATCAACACCGGCTGCAATTGTGCAACAAGGTACAACCAGCAAACAACGTGTTTATATAACGACTGTTAAAGGTTTGCCTGAAATACCAAAACAACATGACATTAAACCGCCAAATATGATCATTATTGGTGAAGTTGTGTCATTGCATGAAAAACTTGCCTGGTTTGAACCTGCTGAATCTGCAGAAAAATAAACTTATATATTTAATTCATCGAACGCACATCTTTTACATTAAAGAAAATTACTGATTAGCCGATTAATTAGGGATTATGTTTATTGCCCAGGTAATCACATAAATGGCGTCAGGAAAATTTCGCAATGAAAACGGCAGATATTGAATGCTCAATAGATATTGAGCAGATTGAGTTAAAGAGCTTTTCACGAAGTATTGCCGAAATAGAATGGTTATTACTCATTCTCGTACTGCTCTACTATGTTTCTCCTGATGCACAAGTCCTGGATCCCTATGGGATGATAGTTTCACTGGTTGCCTTTACGTTTTTCATTCTTTCATTCCATTATTTCAATTTTTATACACGTCAATCTCGCTGGAAACTGGCGATTGAAACCTGGGCAATGATTGTATTTATTTCCTGGGCGCTATTGCAAACTGGTGGTGATAGCAGTCCATTATTAAACCTTTATCTATTAGTCATAATTGCCAGTGCAATTACCTTAGGCAAAATAATTACACTTCTTGAAATTGGGTTGATAGCCGCATTTTACGCTTACCTTGCAGCACCGTTATATAGCGATTCATCGTTTACACTGATTGATTTTAGTCAGATTATGACCTTGTTCTCGCCATTTTTATTGATTGCTTATATCACGACTATGTTGGCCGCAGATGTTCATTATGGCAGGCAGATGTTTAAGTCATTATCGGAAACGGATGAAATGACAGGGTTTTTGAATAAACGTTCATTTAATACAGTATTGATCAAAGCGGCAAAAGTGGCAGCACGATATTCGCATCCCTTGTCAATTATAGTTATTGATGCAGATAACCTGAAAGCAGTGAATGATGAATACGGTCATAAAGCGGGTGATAAATTGATTTTGATGCTTGCTGAGGTTATACATGATTGTTTGCGGGCATCAGATGTTCTCGCCAGATATGGCGGTGATGAGTTTGTTGTATTGCTTCCGCAAACCACTGCTGAAAAGGCAGTGGAAGCGGGTAATAGAATCAGGTTAGCAGTTCAAAACTCATCTTTTGATGTTGAAGGTTGTCGTGTCTTCTCTACAGTCAGTATAGGTATTGCCAGTTATCCCGAAGATGCAGTTAATATCAATGAACTATTAGAAAAAGCAGATAAATCACTCTACCAAAGTAAAAATGCCGGAAGAAACCGGGTGAGTCATTATTCATACACCGATTCAGAGGATGAGACGGAACAACCAGCAACTGCTCTATCGTAGTAATTTACTGACAGTTAATTATTAAAATACATTGACCTTAGTGTGACCTTCTACTTCCATCATCTTATCGGTTTGTACTGCTAATTCTAATGCAAGTTCTATCGACTTCGTAATAATGGCTGCTTCGTTACTTGCATTAAGTTTATCTGCTGCAATAAGCCCGGTTAATATCTGCGTTGCTGCATTATAAATTGTGGGTTCTATAACAAGGTCATTTTTATGAAAAGCTATACGTGTCATTTCTGACATATCTCGATGTGCCATTTGTAGTCTCCGTTTAGTTAAGTATTAATTTTAAGGCACCTCTAAAAATGCACTTTTCACCCCTAAAGGGGGTACCGAGGTCCGCGATTGCTGCGTCAGTTCCGTGCTCGAATCCTCATGTATTGCCTATACACTGCGGTTCTGTGCGCGGTGCTCACCCCTCAAGGGGGTACTGAGGTTCTTGCACTCACGAAAAAATTACTATTTATAGAGGTAACCTATATTATAGCGTGATCAGGTTTAATCTTTTTTCAGCCGTATGGCAACTGAGTTTATACAATAACGTAAGCCTGTGGGTTGTGGTCCATCTTCAAATACGTGACCAAGATGAGCATCACATTCCTTACAAAGAACTTCTTCCCTGGTCATTCCCAGGCTATTGTCAGTTTCTGTTTTGATTGTTTCTCCCTTTGGTCCCCAAAAACTTGGCCAACCTGAACCAGAATCGTATTTTGTCTCAGAGCTGAACAATTCACTACCACAACATACACAATGATAGATCCCTTTATCTTTGCAATTGTAGTACAGACCTGTGAATGCCCGTTCGGTACCTTTCTTTCTACAGACATCAAATTGCTCGGGAGATAACTCTTTTTGCCATACTTCTTCAGGTTTATCTGTCGGCCCGGTCATATCAATTTCCTGTGACGACATCCTTAACTATATCGATAATTCGTCCTGTTGCCTTTTCAACTAAAACAACGGCATTTTCAACGATTGTCCTTTCCAGTCCTTCAGCAGGATCAGGTAGTTCAGATTCAAGATCAGCAGGTAAATTACGTTTTGCCAATCCAGGAGGTAGTGTTCCGTTACGTTCCAGTTGCTTCGCCAAGCCCGGCGGGAGTTTTTCTTTTTTGGCTAAACCTGGAGGCAAGCCTTTCTTTTTGTTTTTCTTCTTGTCTTTATTGTCACTTGTGTTGGTTTCGTTCTTCGCTTTCTTGAAATATTTATCAAAGATTTGTTTTTCCAGCTCAGTAAAGCCACCTTCAATGGCCTTATCAATGACGGCCTTGGTCACATCTGCATCTGCCTGGCTTGATAATGTATAGAAACTAGTCGCACTTAATATGAAAAAGATGATTAGTTTTTTCATTAATTACTCTCCATTGATTTCACTGTAATCTTAGCCAACGTATATCTTATCGCTATCCAGACCGATATCACATAATTTGAAAAAAAGCTTGAAAGTACTCTTAATGTTCTCTATTCTTAAAAAGAGAACATAAGGAGAACTTTATATGCTGACAGGCCTTGAGGAAAAGATTTTACAGTGTATCACCCGCTACATTACACAAAATGGTCACGCGCCAACATTGGTTGAGATTGGTAAATTACTCGATATTAAATCGAAAGGTACAGTTCATCGTTATGTCGATTCTCTTATTGAAAAAGGACATCTACATAGAACGGGTCGTAGTTGGCGTGGACTGCGCTTAACTGGCGAACAAAATCGACGTTTAACCATATTACCTTTTGCTGGCCGTATTGCTGCTGGCAGGCCTATCGAGGCAATCCCGGAACAACTGGAAATAAATTTCTCCGAAATGTTATTAGGTGCGGGCCGTTATGTCCTGGAAGTGAAGGGTGATTCAATGATCGAGGCCGGTATCCTTGATGGCGATCTCGTAATTATTCGACAAGCTGAAACGGCAGAAAACGGCGATATTGTTGTTGCATTAATAGATCACGGTGAGGCAACATTAAAAAGACTTCGAAAACATGGCGACCGAGTAGAGTTAATTCCGGCTAACCAATCTATGGCGCCAATGATCTATCCTGCTGATCGTGTACATATTCAAGGTGTTGTTGTCGGGCAAGTCAGGTCTTATTGATTATGAATAAACAACCACTCTAAATAGGAATAATTAATGAAGTATTTAAAATTTGTAATAATATAAATACTAAATTCCTATATTGCTAAGTGTAACCATAATATCATTTAGTATTGCGGTTGCTCTTGGATGCTCAGTTTCAAAGCGATCAATTGATAATTTGATTTTGTCAATAATAAAGTTTTTTTCTTCGACTGTACTGCTGGTGTTTTCAATTTCTTTTATTAATTCATTGATATGGTCTTTTGCGGCATTATCTTCAAACGATAATTGTTCTAATTCTTTTTTTAGCGATGTAATTTTGTCGTTAAGATTTTCTTGCATAACTAAATCCTTATGATGAAGATTTTTATATGTTCTTATCCTGAGTATAATCTGATCTTGTAGAGCTGCAAGATATTCAAATTTAGCAATGATTCTTTTTAATAAATATAGTTTTTTTATCTTGTTATTAATAAGTCCCATACAGTTATTTGCAGATCAATGCCCAACGCCAGAAATAATTAAAGACAGAAAGATTTCAAGAGATTATGAATGGACTATAGATGAAAGGCGAACATTGGATGATGTCCTTTCAGTTGAAAAACTTTATTCGGTCAGGATTAAAAATAATGGTGAATTTATAGCCTGTTACTATTCAGGTAGTAGAAATTTACTACGACTGGATGGTAAACCACTGAAAGAAGCTTGTGTGGTAAATAACTATTCGGGTAGTTGGGAATTAGCAGAAAATGGTGAATAAGTCTGCATGGAAGCTAACCTGGCATTATGTGTATATGACATAAATTGTGAGGAATCTGACAGGATTAATGAATGACCACATATTAATACTAAAAATATCATCATTGAAAATCGTTAGAATAGTGCTAGTATCGCTAGATAAAATCTTATGGGGGGAGGGGTTTCCATGATATTTGGCAGCAAATCTAATGATAGTGTGCTAAAAGAACAGGTTGCAAAACTGGAAAAACAAAACCGGATTATGCGTTCAGCGCTTGAATTCTATGCCGATGTAAAAAATTGGGAGGAAGGCCATAAATATCGTGATGAGGATAATGCAACGATATTTACCGATGGATCAGAATCTGGTGCTACTGTCGATAAGGGAAGTAAGGCATATCGTGCGCTCAAAGCATGTGACTCTCCCTAATAGACTTTTTTATTATTACTCCATTGTCCGAGGTAGATAATCTCGGACAATATTCGTCTTTATTTTCTTTCCGAAAAATTTCCCAGCTTAGCAATTTGCTGATGTGTGTATTTATGTGTGAGCAAAACCGAGTAGTATAATTATTATGACTGAAGCCCCGGTAAAAATTGAACCTAAAACCTTGCCTGCAGGATATGAATTGCAGTGCTACACGATAAAAAGCGTACTAGGTCAAGGCGGTTTTGGTGTGACCTATCTTGCATATGATAATAATCTCGACCGGGAAGTTGCTATCAAGGAATTTATGCCACGAGATATCGCCGGGCGTGGCAATGATTATACAATCCGTTCAATAAATGAGGGTCTGGATGAACAGCTGGCATGGGGGATGGAGCGTTTCATACGAGAAGCAAGAACGCTCTCAAAATTTAACCACAACAACATAGTACGTGTTCATTCCGTTTTTGAAGAAAATAACACAGCTTATATGGTCATGAGTTATGAGCATGGAATCAGTTTCCATGAAAAACTTCTTAAGGATGGGCAACCTGAAGAAGATGTACTTATGGATATGTTGCTCGGCTTGCTAGATGGTATGGAAGTACTACATGAAGCTGGATTTATTCATAGAGATATAAAGCCCGGGAATATTTTTATCCGAGAGGACGGCACGGCAATTTTGCTTGATTTTGGCTCTGCTCGTCAGGCTATTGGTGAAGAAACGATGACCTTAACAAAGGTTGTTACACCAGGATACGCACCATTTGAACAGTACTATGGAAAGAGTGATATACAAGGTCCCTGGACTGATATCTATGCCCTTGGTGCAACTTGCTATAGGGCGATAACCGGCGATCCACCAATGGACTCAACATTCCGTAATCGTTATACCGGGGAGGCAGCGGTCAAGGAGATCTGGGATGAATTGGATAAACACAGTAAGAAATATTCGACTTTCCTGCTGCGTGCAATTGAACATTCTTTAAGAAGCAATCATAAGGAAAGACCCCAAACAGTTAAGGAATGGCGTGCCATGTTGCTCGATCCCAGTATATCTACTCAAACCCAATGGCGATTGGCGACAAATGGTTATGTGAAAAAATCTAGTACTACCAAACCTGAAAAGAGAAACCGGAAGCTTTATTTATCATTAGCTGCCTTGTTGATTATATTGGTCATTCTCGTCTATATATTTTTAACTCGTTATTGAGACTACTATAACAGGCATAAAAAAAGCCTGGAGACAAATAACATTGGGGGGAGGAGGGTTATCTGTTTCTCCAGACTTGCTCACAAGCATCAAGGAGGAAAAAGTAATGACTATATGGGGGTAATTTTAGTCGAACATTTTAAAGCCCGCTGTGATGGATCTCACAATTTCGTGTAGCTGAGTTTATATATTTGTCACTTTTTTGTGACTTTTATCACAGAAACAGTTTCTAGACTGGTTTTTAAACGGTTTAAGCCAATGTACAAGGCTTACTCTGGCTGAATCATCCCCATAATTGTCCATCCGGATTCTGGTTTCATCTTTCCATTGGCGACAAAGATGTGTAATCGTTGTTTATTATCTATGGCAAACATAGGGATAACGCGTTCACCGTATTTTTCCAGATATTGTTCAAATGTAAATTCATCGCTTAATTGAGTACTTTTTATTTCAGCGTTATTTCTTAAACGGTATGCAAGATTGCCATAGGCGACATTTTCAGCAAAAAGCTCATAACCTCGATGACGTGTAGAAACAATGTGTTTGTCGGAGATGTGTTTTTCACGAGTAGTTTTTAATTCATAGACATTATTGACACCAAACTCTGACTTAAATCGCAAACAGGCAAGCGTGTCCAGATTACCGCGCCCTGATAAAGCAAGAACTTTCCCTAGTCCAAGTAGATTAAGATTTCGATCTGCATGCTCGGAAATTGGATTACCGTAATAGGTTTCTAAACCGTCCATTCTGGCAAGACTGATATTTTCCCATGTGCTGTCGGTAAGAACGACTTTGAAACCATGAGATTGAAGTTCTTTACCTATTGCGCGCGCAACATTACCGGCGCCGATAATCAATAAACCGGTTGGAGATGGTTCGCGTACTTTTAGGATTGCAGCAATATGACGTGCTGTTGCGCTTTGAATAACAACAGTGCCAATTATTATTAAGAAGGTAAGCGGAACAAGTAATGTAGCTTCAAGATAGCCTGCGCTTTCCAGTCGCAATGCAAAAAGTGCTGATACTGCTGCAGCGACAATTCCGCGTGGTCCAATCCAGGCAATCATCAATTTTTCATTAATTGATAAATCCGAACCGATAGCTGAAACAAAAACTGAAATCGGTCTTGCAACTAACATGGTAATTACAAGTATGCCCAGAGCGGGCCATCCAATCTGGATTAATTGGTAGAATTCAATTCGTGCGGCGAGAATAATAAAAAGCCCCGATATTAACAACAGGCTCAAACTTTCTTTAAAATCAAGTATGTCATCGATATCCATATCTTTCATGTTCGCCATTGTCATACCCATTATGGCGACTGCTAGCAAACCTGATTCATGTTCTATCGTGTCTGACAAAACATAAACTGCGAATACGGCAATCAGTGTAATAACATTCCGCAGGTATTGTGGTACAAGTTGTTTTCGTAATAATTCTCCCAATGACCAGCCACTGATAAAGCCGATAGAAAAACCAAACAAGATGATTTTTCCAAAAGTCATTACGATCATTCCGATGGCATTATGTTGTTGCTCCGAAATAATGAAATTAAAAACCAGAACAGCAAGTAAGGCCCCGAGTGGGTCAATGACAATACTTTCCCAACGAAGCACGTTAGTTATCTTGGCGTTTGGCCGAACAGTTCTTAACATTGGAATAATGACTGTTGGACCGGTAACTATGACCACGGCACCAAACAGAAAAGCGAGCTCAAAAGGGAAACCGATTAAATAATGCGTACTATAAGCAATGATCAACCAGGTTATTAATGCACCGATAGTAATGAGGTTGCTGACTGTTTTACCATGACCACGTATATCTTCAAATTTGAGTGTCAGGCTTCCTTCAAACAGGATTACGGCAACAGACAGGGAGACGATTGGAAATAATAATTTTCCGAATAACGTATCTGGATCAAGCAAGTTGAAAACCGGTCCAGCCAGAATACCAACAATCAAGAGGAACAGGATTGCTGGTAGTCGTGCCAACCAGGCCAACCATTGACAACCGATACCGAGTACGCCAATACCAGCAATAGATAATAGAATATTATTATCCAAGTTTTATTAATCCTGATTTATTTAAATAAATTTATTCTTAATATATAGCTATATAAAACTAGTTGTTAATCATCAATTCTGTGATCATGTTTGGCATGGTGGATAGTTCATATATATAGCAACGAACTTGCCAGCTATTTTGTTAAGATATTGTCGTTGCACAGAATACGCTTCACGTTCACGTTTAGCGTAAAGATTACAATCTATTTCATCATACTCCCCACTAATGTCTTGCAGGTAATGTACAAGTTCATGAACCACAACACTGCGTGTGTACGCATCCGTGTTTCCAAGTAAGCGGTCATCGAGAAAGATTATGCCATTATCATTGTACCAGGCTACAGCATCGCATTTTTCATGCCCACCACATGCTATTTCGACAAAAAACTGATGGGGTTTATAGAGAAGCTCGGGTGCTTCACCCGGATGTGGATAGCTAGAAAGATTAACCGTCCAACTAAGTAGTACCGCAATGAGTTTGGCATCCATCAAACTAGCTTAGCATGATTGCCTACATGGACGTAGGTAAGGAGCGTTAGCACGACGCCAGGGAAGACGGAGGTAGAGTAATGCCGGGAGCAATTACCGAGGAGCGGAAGCTTTGCCTCAATCAGCCTTCGCTCGTGACGTCGTGCAAGGCTATCTAAAATATTATTGTTAATCCGGTTTTTGAAATACGAGGGAAGCATTTGTTCCGCCAAATCCGAAGCTATTAGACATTACAGTATAAAGTCCAGGATTATCGCTTCTTTTAAAAGCGATAGGCATCCCGACTGCTTCAGGATCAGGATCTGAGATATTTATTGAAGCAGCAATAAAATCATTATCCAGCATCAATAAACTATAGATTGATTCATTAGCTCCCGCGGCACCAAGGGCATGGCCTGTTTGTGATTTAGTGGCACTGATTGCCGGGATTTTGTCTTTAAAGACTTCTTTAATGGCTGCTAATTCAGTGATATCGCCAGCAGGAGTACTGGTGGCATGCGCGTTAATATAATCAACTCCAGTGTCAACAATTTCCAGTGCTTGTTGCATGCATCTTACTGCGCCTTCTCCAGACGGTTTGACCATATCAAAACCGTCTGATGTTGCACCATAGCCAACTATTTCAGCATAGATCTTTGCGTCGCGAGCCAGCGCGTGTTCCAGTTCTTCCAGGACAAGGATGCCACCACCACCAGATATGACAAAGCCATCACGGTTTGAATCATAAGGACGAGATGATTTTTCTGGTTGATCGTTATATTTTGATGAAAGTGCTCCCATACTGTCGAACAGTAATGTTGAGGTCCAATGTATCTCTTCACCCCCACCGGCAAAAATGATGTCCTGCTTACCTGTTTGAATCAGTTCATAAGCATTACCAATGCAATGAGCACTGGTTGCGCAAGCAGAACTAATAGAATAATTAACACCTTTTATTTTATAAGCAACAGAAAGACAGGCGCTATTGGTACTTGCCATAATTCGGGGAACCATGGTTGGACCAACTTTGCGTGCACCGCGTGATCTTAATGTATCAATTGCTTCCTGCATGTTTTCATTTGAACCACCGCCTGAACCAACAATTAATCCAGTGCGAGTATTGGATATATTATTTTCTTCCAATACTGCGTCTTCAATAGCTTCACGCATAGCGACATAGCTATAGGCAGCGCAATCACCCATAAAGCGTTTAAGTTTACGATCAATTAATGTATTTAGATCGATATCAATTGCCCCATGTACATGGGAGCGGAATCCAAGTTCTGCATATTCAGGACAGAATTCAATGCCAGATTTACCATTTTTCAGAGAATCCAATACTTCAATCTTATTATTTCCAATACTGGACACGATCCCAATGCCAGTGACGACAACTCTTTTCAATTCGTACTCCCTAAAAATCTTCGGTTGATTTAAATAGCCCTACGCGGAGATCCCTTGCAGTATAAATTTCTTTTCCATCAGCCAACATGCTTGCATCGGCGACGCCCATTATCAGATTTCGTAACATGACTCGTCTCATATTTACATGATAGGTGATAATTTCGTTTTTTGGAGTTATCTGACCAGTGAATTTAACTTTCCCAGCTCCAAGTGCACGACCGCGACCTGGAGCACCAGACCAACCAAGAAAAAAACCAACCAGTTGCCACATAGCATCCAAACCCAGACAACCCGGCATGACAGGATCACCATCGAAGTGGCAATCAAAAAACCAATGGTCTGGGGTAATATCGAGTTCGGCAACAATTTGCCCTTTATCAGCAGTTCCGCCATCTTCAGTAATACTTATAATGCGGTCAAACATTAACATTGGTGGTAGTGGTAATTGGGCATTTCCTTCGCCGAACATTTCTCCACGTCCACAGGCAAGCAACTCTTCCCGTGTGTAACTATTTTTCTTTTTCATTTTTACTAGTATCTCATGCTGATATTATTTTTTCCTAACAAATTAGCAGCAAGGTACATTATGATCGTTAGCTTGACAGTGACTTTTCGCTGATTAGACTGTTTGTTTACTAGTTATTTAATATCAAGGTTTTCATATGTCTCCAGATTTTGGTCCAATCAATAGACGTAATAGCGTTGGAGTAAAAATTGGCTCTGTTGTTGTTGGTGGTTGTCATCCAATTGTTGTCCAATCAATGACCAATACCGATACCGCAGATGCTGATGCAACAGCAAAACAAGTACAACAACTTGCTGCGGCCGGATCTGAATTAGTTAGAATTACGGTTAATACTGAAGATGCTGCTGCACAAGTCGCAACCATTCGGAAAAAGCTTGATGATGTTGGTTGCCTGGTACCACTTGTTGGTGATTTCCATTACAACGGTCATAAATTATTAAGTAATTATTCAGAATGTGCAGATGCGTTGGCCAAATATCGGATTAATCCGGGTAATGTCGGATTTGGCAGAAAAAAGGACAATCAATTCGCCACCATGGTTGAAAAGGCCATTGAGTATGACAAACCGGTTCGTATTGGTGTGAACTGGGGTAGTCTGGATCAAGAACTACTGGCAACAATGATGGATGATAATGCCAAACTACCAAATCCCCTGGATATTGATGATGTAATGCGGGAGGCGTTAATTGTCTCTGCTTTAAAAAGTGCAGAGCGTGCTGAAGAATTGGGTTTGCAACGCGATCATATCATCTTGTCATGTAAGGTGAGTGGCGTTCAAAAATTAATCTCGGTATACAGAGATATGGCATCGCGTTGTGACTATGCACTGCATTTGGGCTTAACTGAGGCAGGTATGGGGTCAAAGGGTATTGTTGCATCTACGGCGGCAATGGGTGTGTTATTGCAGGAAGGAATTGGTGATACGATTCGCGTTTCACTGACCCCTGAGCCGGGTGGTAATCGAAGTAATGAAGTTATCGTTGCCCAGGAAATATTACAAACAATAGGTCTTCGATCATTTACGCCACTTGTTACTGCCTGCCCGGGATGTGGTCGCACGACGAGCACTGTATTTCAGGAATTGGCCGATAATATCCAGGCCTATGTAAGAAGCCAGATGCCAGTCTGGAGAGATAAATATCATGGTGTAGAAGAGATGAATCTTGCTGTTATGGGTTGTGTCGTTAATGGTCCAGGTGAAAGTAAGCATGCTGATATAGGTATCAGTTTGCCAGGAACAGGTGAAGCACCTTCCGCTCCAGTATTTATCGATGGAAAGAAGACGACAACTTTGCGTGGAGAAAATATTGCAGAGGAATTTAGAAAGATTGTCGATGATTATGTGGAAAATAAATACGCGAAAATTGATTCATAATTATGTGAACTGGTTCATACTCATTTGATATTGCATCATTAAATACTATATTTATTCTATATTGGTTTTGTTTATTTCGATAATAGAGCCTATCATTAATTTTCATTCAATATTTAATCAATGTTTATATAATTTTTAGGTAGAGGGAGGAAGTAAAATGCAAGTATCAAGGACATTTTTATTGGTAACCATGATTATATCTGGATTAGTCATGGAAAGTCGTGATGCGATTGCTCATGGTGACGGTTATTGGGTTAACGCTTCTGGAAAAGTTTGGAGGACTGGATTCGGGGACTGTTGGCAAGCTAGTAGTGGAAGCTCCGATCAGGCGAAAGAAGAATGTGGCGGTTCTACCACCCCTGTTGAACCTGAACAAACAGGTTTTTACTGGCCGGATGATCAGGATTATGATGGTGTCATCGATGCTGATGACAGATGTCCATTTACACCAGTAGGTATTGCTGTTGATAGCGATGGTTGTGCAAATGATAACGATGGTGATGGTGTACCTGATTATCTTGATCAATGTCCGGAAACACCATTAGGTACCGTTGCTGATACCAATGGTTGTGGTCGTGCGCTGGTTTCGCTGCAGGGTATTCACTTTAAGTTTGATAGTGCAAGCCTGACCTCTGAAGCGAAGTCGATACTTGATCGAGCTGTGTCTGCTATCCGTTCTAACCCAAGTCAGAACATACAAATTGAAGGGCATACGGATAGTACTGGTTCGGATTCATACAATCTTGACTTGTCACAACGACGCGCGGAGTCTGTTGTTAATTATCTTGCATCTAAAGGTGTGAATAGTTCCAGATTAAACGCCAAAGGTTATGGAGAAAGTTCTCCCGTTAGTTCAAATGATACAGCAGCAAGTCGTGCACAAAACAGACGAGTCGAGATATTTGCTCGCTGAATAATTTCTAAAGTTAGTTGTAATAAAAGGGCAAGGCGAGAACCTTGCCCTTTTTTATTTACATGGATGTAATGTATGCTGCGGGCGCATGGACGCGCAGGAGCGGCGATGTACAGGGACGTAATGTATATCTTTTGTGCAGGAGCATACAAAAGATGTATGTCCAAGGATGGACTTTCAGGATTCTTGTTCCTGACGAATCCTGAATACCTACGTCCATGTAGGCAATGTCGCAAGAGGACACGACTACAGGGAAGTAGGAGTTAGAGCGAAGCAGGAAGCCAGAGCCGAGGAAGTCCAAAGCGACGATTTACATGGATGGACTTTCAGGATCTTTATTCCATACGGATCCTGAATACCTCCATCCATATAGGCAATATCTTTTGTGTACGACTGCATGGATGCAGGAGGTAGAGCGACACAGGAGTCAAAGTCGAGGAGCATACAACAGTTGAGTCCACATTAAGAAAATTAATACAGGATAAGTATGCCGATCAATTTGTACTCTCCATGAATCGGGCCGCAGAAAAGGCAGTGCCCAAAGCTATGAAGATTTTTACCCGTGCTATCAAATCAATGTCGATTGAAGATGCATATGGGATTTTACAAGGATCTGATAAAGTGGCCACTGACTACCTGAAGAAAAAGGGAGGAAGCCAATTACAACAGGAATTCTTACCAATAGTAAAACAGGCTACCAATTGTGTTGGTGTGACCGAAAGATACAAGGCTTTGATCGATAACCCGGGTATGATGTCAAAAATTATCGATGTTGAATCGCTAGATCTGGATAAATATGTCACGGATAAAGCAGTTGATAGTTTATTTAGCCTAGTTGCTAAAGAAGAGAAATTGATTCGAGATGATCCAGCGGCACGAACTACTGAATTATTGAAAAAAGTATTTTCTACAAATTGAATTATTTTTTACCAGAAATGAAGTTTTTAAATCAAAATACGTGTTGCAATATGCAACACATGGACAGGTTATTATAAAAGAATATTTAATATTCATTTAAGACAAGTATATGATGCTGGAATTCTGGTAGAAATAATCGAGTATATTTAATTTTTTAGAAAGAATATTTGTGAGATTATTCATAGAGATAGATTGATAATTAACGCTTCTTAATGTATGGATAAAATGTAAATTAATCTGGTCTGGGAGGTTATTGTGTCTGAAGTAAAAGTCTATGAAGTACCAGGTGAAATAGCTGAACATGCTCATATTGGTACGGATCGTTATCGCGAAATGTACGAGCAATCTATCAATGATTCTGATGCCTTTTGGGGTGAACAGGCTGAAGAATTTCTAAGCTGGTCTTCTAAGTGGGATAAGGTCCAGGACTGGGATTTTAATAATGCCAATATAAACTGGTTTGTTGGTGGTAAATTAAATGTCAGCTATAACTGTCTCGATCGTCATCTTGAGGAACGTGGGGACCAGGTTGCAATCATCTGGGAAGGTGACGACCCCGAAGAAGACCGCCAGATCACCTACAAAGAATTACACGAAGAAGTATGTCGTTTTGCCAATGCGTTAAAAGCTCGTGGCGTGAAAAAAGGTGATCGGGTTTGTTTATATATACCGATGATTCCGGAAGCAGCAGTTGCGATGTTGGCCTGTACACGAATCGGCGCCATCCACTCTATCGTCTTTGGTGGCTTCTCTCCTGATGCGCTCCGCGATCGCGTAAATGACTCAGATTGCCAGGTTGTCATTACCAGTGATTACAGTTTACGTGGCAAGAAACAAATTCCATTAAAAGCAAATGCTGATAAAGGTCTGGCAGGCTGTCCAAATGTAAATACTTGCATTGTCGTCAAGCGTACCGGTGGTGATATTGACTGGAATGATGATAGAGATGTTTGGTATCACGAAGTCGTCGAAGCGGCATCAACTGAATGTCCACCGGAGGAAATGGATTCAGAGGATCCTTTGTTTATCCTTTATACTTCTGGATCAACCGGTAAACCCAAAGGCGTATTACATACTACCGGGGGCTATTTGTTATATTCCGCGATAACACATAAATATGTGTTTGATTATCAGGAAGGCGAGGTCTACTGGTGTACCGCTGATGTGGGCTGGGTAACCGGGCACTCCTATATTGTTTATGGTCCACTTGCCAATGGTGCAACATCATTGATGTTTGAAGGGGTACCAACTTTTCCTGATGCAAGCCGCTTCTGGCAAGTCGTGGATAAATGGAAAGTGAATTCATTTTATACAGCACCGACTGCCCTGCGTATGTTGATGGGACAAGGAGATGAGTTTGTAACAAAGGCTGATCGTTCCAGTTTGCGTATTTTAGGTTCGGTGGGTGAGCCTATTAACCCGGAGGCCTGGGAGTGGTATCACAATATTGTTGGTAATGGTAAATGCCCCATTGTCGATACATGGTGGCAAACGGAAACCGGTGGTCATTTGATCACGCCTTTACCTGGTGCCACACCACTCAAGCCGGGTTCGGCAACCTTACCATTCTTTGGTGTGGAACCGTGTCTGGTTGATGATCAGGGCAAGGAACTTGAAGGAGCTACTGAAGGTGCACTTTGTATTAAAAGACCCTGGCCGGGAATGATGCGAACGGTTTATGGTGATCATGATCGATTTATCGAAACCTATTTCAAGATGTTCCCGGGGAAGTATTTTAGTGGAGACGGCGCACGTCGGGATGAGGATGGTTATTACTGGATTACTGGTCGAGTCGATGATGTGATTAATGTGTCCGGTCACCGTATGGGTACTGCTGAAGTTGAGAGTGCCCTGGTATTGCATAACGCAGTGGCTGAAGCAGCGGTCGTGGGTTATCCACATGATATAAAAGGTCAGGGTATTTATGCCTATGTCACCCTGATGGTCGGTACTGATCCCAGTGAAGACCTGCGAAAGGAACTGGTTCAGCATGTCAGAAAAGAAATTGGTCCTATTGCCTCTCCCGATGTTATTCAATGGGCGCCAGGTTTACCCAAAACCCGTTCAGGCAAGATCATGCGTCGTATATTGCGTAAGGTTGCGGCCAATGAACTGGATACGTTGGGTGATACCAGTACACTGGCAGACCCCTCTGTTGTGGACGAGCTGATTAAAAACCGCGCTCATAAACAGGAATAAAAAATGAATCTGGACAAAGTTGGACCTGGTCAAAACCCACCGGACAATATCAATGTGATAGTCGAAATCCCATTGAATGGTGAGCCTGTAAAGTATGAATTGGACAAGGAAACCGGCGCGATGTTTGTGGATCGGTTTTTAAATACTTCAATGCGTTACCCTTGCAATTATGGCTATATTTCCAGGACGTTGGCAAAGGATGGTGACCCAATCGATGTGATAGTTGCAACGCCAATGACATTAATACACGGTTCGGTGATTCGATGTCGTCCAATTGGTGTCCTGGCGATGACGGATGAAGCGGGAGACGATAGCAAAATACTGGCAGTTCCACTGGACTCTGTCTCTAAATTTCATGTCAATGTGCATTCTCCGGATGATATGCAGCCGGCATTGCTAGACCAGATCACCCACTTTTTTGAGCACTATAAAGACCTGGAGCCGAATAAATGGGTCAAGATTGACGGTTGGCATGGTGCTGAAAAGGCAAAGGAAGAGATTATTGAAGCTATGGAGGCATACTCATCTTCATCTGAAGAATTACATTATTAACAAACACTTAGCGAAGTAATCATACAGTATATTTGTTGTTGATTAATCTGGATTTGCTCCATTCGCAATTTCCTGGTTTGCCATAATTCTATTATTAAAAAAATGTTGACATCAGTGCTAGGCTGAGATATGTTGCATTGCAATATATTGCGCTGCACAATAATTTTAGTGGCGTAAAGCTTATTAATAGTAATCCAAACATTTAGGAGATTATGGACATGCAAAACGAAATTATTGAAAAATTTACCGAAGCGGGGAAATCATCATATGCCGCAATACAGGAATTAGGTGTAATCAATAACAGGATACTAAAAGAGTTATCCGAGTTGCAGATAGGACTAGCCACTTACAGTATCGAATCTGGTGTTGAATTAACGAAAACGCTCAGTACTACTACTAATTATAAGGATTTAATGTCTGTAGAAGCTGAATTTGCTAATGAATATGGCAGTAAGGTAATGGATTTTAACCGCAAGACTACAGATGTATTAAATGAGTCACGTGATGAAGTTGTAAGCTGGTTTGAAAAAACCATTGAAAGTGCAACATCTGAAACCAAATCCGCACCAAAGCGTAGCAGCAAAAAGGCAGTGGCTAAATCGTAAGAATTTAAAGACCTCCTCAATAAAGAGCCCGTATTGACATTAGTTAATATGGGCTTTTTTGATTCTGAATTACAACTGAAAACTGTCAGAATATTATTAAGATCAAATATTATAAGAACATATTTGTTTGGTCATGTCGCCATGATAATATTGCCAACCCATTCAGAATCCTGAATCAAATAGAAAAAATATATCACGCTCATA
>CAYMPA010000002.1:0-62196 GCA_964392105.1 uncultured Enterobacteriaceae bacterium | reverse complement strand
ATCAGGCACAAGAAAATGCTGAAAAAAATCTCGATGCATTAGCGACAAGGCTAAGCAAATTACAAGCTCATGTCATGCGTCTGGATGCACTCGGTTCCCGGTTAGCTGATATGGCTGATCTTAATGAGATTGAATTTAATATTACATCAATACCAGGCTTGGGTGGGCCACAGCCTGCAAATACACATGATTCAATGGAAGTCAGTGATTTTCTTGGTGCATTGGAGCAATTAAGTTCCAAAATACAGGATCGAGCAGAAAAACTGGCTGCGATGGAATCAATGCTAATTGATAGAACATTACAAAACCAGACTATTCCGACTGGTAGTCCGACAATGGATGGCTGGATTTCATCATTGTTTGGTATGCGAACCGATCCGATGACAGGGAAAAAGGAATTTCACGGCGGAATTGATTATGCAGGAAAAAATGGCTCACCTATACTTGCAGTGGCTTCTGGAATTGTGACCTGGTCAGGTATTCGTTATGGGTATGGCAAAATGGTGGAGATCAATCATGGAAATGGTTATCAGACACGTTATGCACATAACAAGAAGAATCTTGTTGTTGTTGGACAAAAGGTTGATAAAGGTCAGATCATTGGTCTTATGGGCTCTTCCGGACGATCAACAGGTACACATGTTCATTTCGAAGTAGTGAATGATGGAAAAACTGTAAATCCAAAAAAATATATTTCTTTGAAATAATTTTCCTGTAATTAACTTTCCGATTAGAATTCATTTTGCGTAAATTACGTGACACTTCACGCGATATAATAATGTAGACACTTTGAATGATTATAGACTTGGCAAAAAAAATATTTGGTACCCGAAATGATCGGATAATCAAACAATTAAGCAAGATAGTAAAGCAAATTAATTCTCTGGAAGATGATCTGAAATTGCTAAGTGATTCGGATTTTCCTGATAAAACTAATCAATTAAAAGAAAGAGTTAAACAGGGTGAAAATCTGGATGAAATATTGCCTGAAGCATTTGCATTAGTACGAGAGGCAGGCCGACGCGTTTTGAATATGCGTCATTTTGATGTGCAACTGATTGGTGGCATGGTGCTGCATAATGGCAATATTGCAGAAATGCGAACAGGTGAAGGTAAAACACTGGTTGCAACATTGTCTGCTTGTTTAAATGCCCTGTCAGGTTCAGGAGTTCATATCATTACCGTTAATGATTATCTGGCTAAACGTGATGCTGAATGGATGGGCCAGTTATACAGTTTTCTTGGGCTAAGCACAGGTGTAATTGTATCTGGTCTGTCGATGGAAGAGAGAAAGGCAGCATATCAGTGTGATATCACTTATGGAACAAATAATGAATTCGGGTTTGATTATTTACGCGACAATATGGCATTTAGTAAGGAAGGCCGTGTTCAAAAAGGATTAAATTTTGCTATCGTTGACGAAGTGGATTCAATCCTTATTGATGAAGCCAGAACACCATTGATTATTTCAGGAATGGTGGATGACAAATCTGAATTATATCTTACCATCAATGCATTAATCCCCAAGTTAGTTGTCCAAAAAACTGAAGATGGGCCTGGTGATTTTACTCTGGATGAAAAATCAAAACAGGCCTATTTTACTGAAGATGGACATGATCATATTGAACAATTACTAAGAGAAAATAATGTTATTAAAGAAGAACAGGGATTATATGACCCGGTAAATATCAGTATCCTGCATCATTTGAATGCTGCACTAAGGGCACATCACTTATTCCAGAATGATGTTGATTATATTGTTAAGGACAATGAAGTTGTTATTGTCGATGAATTTACTGGGCGTACAATGCAAGGTCGTCGTTGGTCTGATGGACTACACCAGGCTATAGAAGCAAAAGAAGGTGTACCAATACAAAATGAAAACCAGACTCTCGCATCTATAACTTATCAAAATTATTTCCGCTTATATTCAAAGTTATCTGGTATGACGGGTACTGCAGACACGGAAGCTTTCGAATTCCAGACAATCTATGACCTTGAAGTTGTTGTTATACCGACCCACATGAAAATGATTCGAGATGATCAAAGTGATGTTGTTTTCCTGTCTGCCAGGGAAAAATATACGGCCATTATTGAAGATATAAAAAGTTGTCAGTCTAATGGCCAACCTGTATTGGTTGGTACCGCATCGATTGAAGTATCAGAGTACCTGTCTAATTTACTTGATAAGGAAAAAATTAAACATCAGGTATTAAATGCCAAATTTCACCAAAAAGAAGCTGAGATCATTGCCCAGGCAGGTAGTCAGGGCACAGTCACGATCGCTACAAATATGGCAGGCCGCGGTACAGATATTGTGCTGGGTGGTAATTATGAAGCTGAAATCAAGGCATTATCAGAACCAAACGCAAAACAAATAGATACTCTAAAAAAGGATTGGAATAAGCGTCATAAACAAGTTATTAATAGTGGTGGCTTGCATATTATTGGTACAGAACGACATGAATCACGACGTATAGATAATCAGCTTCGTGGCCGGTCAGGACGTCAAGGCGATCCTGGTTCAAGTCGCTTTTATCTTTCATTGGAAGATAATTTGATGCGGATTTTTGCTTCTGATCGTGTTTCTGCAATTATGCAGAAACTTGGCATGGAAGAAGGTGAGGCGATTGAATCCAAACTGGTATCTCGTGCAATAGAAAATGCACAACGTAAAGTAGAAGCGCATAATTTTGATATTCGAAAACATTTACTTGATTTTGATGATGTTGCCAATGACCAGAGAAAAGTCATTTATCAGCAACGAAATGATTTGCTTGAAGGAGAAACAGTTGCTGAAGAAGTTAGTGCGATGCGATTTGATATCATTGAGGGGGTTATAGATGATTATATTCCACCTGGAAGTATGGATGAAATGTGGGATATCAATGGCTTAGAAGAAGCACTTCAGCATGAGTTTGATATATCACTCGATATCAACAGTTGGCTTGAACAAGATAAGTTATTACATGAAGAGACTTTACGTGAAAAGATTCATGAAGCATTGACAAAAGTTGCAGAAGATAAAGAAAAGGTAATTACTCCTGAATTAATGAGACGTATTGAAAAGCAGATCATGCTTGATGTGTTAGATAAACACTGGAAAGAACATCTCATCAACATGGACCATCTCAGACAGGGTATCCATCTTAGAAGTTTTGCGGCAAAAAACCCTAAACAAGAATATAAACGCGAATCCTTTGATTTGTTTGTGCATATGCTTGATAACATAAAGCATGATGTAGTCGTTTTTCTTTCCAAAGTGGTAATCAGGACTGAAGAAGACATTGAAATGGCTGAAAATAAAGAACATAAACAAAAGATGAAATTTAGCCATCCTTCTGCTCCAAACAGTTTAAACACTGATTCATCCGAAAAAGGCTCTTCTGAAAAACCATATGTGCGAAATAAACCAAAGGTAGGGCGTAATGAGCCGTGTCCATGTGGTTCAGGCAAGAAGTATAAGCAATGTCATGGCAAGCTAAGTTGATTGTTCAACTATTGTGCTAGAAAATAGTTGTTGAATATCAACAAAGCCACAGACGCCTACAGGGAAGTAGGTGATAGAAAATGTATGGAACAGATTTTCGAGGGCACAGAGATAGGCAAAAGCTTATAATGCAAAATAAAAAGAGGATGGCTCTAACACATGGTAATGCGTTGTTTTTAGATGTTTTATTGGAATATTAGTATTTTTTCTCTCGACAATTGCTCCAGGCATTGTCCTACCTCCTGCGTACCCTCAAGGGGCATCGAGATCCATGCAGTCTTATGTACTCTGTGACCAATTAAAATGCACTAATTACTAAATGCTAGGCTAAATAAATGTCAGTTGGTTTGGAATTTCCCACATCACTTTTACCAATAAAAGGTATTCGCCTTTCTGCAGAGTGTGCAAATTTATATGCTGAAAAACGAGATGATCTAAGCTTGATAGAGATTGCTGAAGGCAGTGTGGTTTCAGCAGTTTTTACTAAAAATCTGTTTTGCGCTGCCCCTGTTCAAATTGCAAAACAACATTTGAATAAGTCTGAGCCACGTTATTGTTTGATTAATGCAGGTAATGCAAATGCAGGAACTGGTGATCAAGGGCTTTCAAATTCGAGTAACACCTGTAAAACATTAGCAAATTTAACAGATAGTAAGGAAGAAGAGGTGCTTCCATTTTCAACAGGTGTGATTGGAGAAGAATTGCCTGTAGAAAAAATAAACAAAACGTTACCAGCCTTGGTTGAAAATTTATCTGATGACAACTGGCTTAATGCTGCAAAAGCAATAATGACTACAGATACGATTCCCAAAGCAGTATCCAGTCAGGTAAGTATAGGGGGAACTACAGTCAGTATAACCGGCATTGCAAAAGGTGCGGGTATGATAAAACCAGATATGGCGACCATGCTTTCATTTATTGCAACAGATGCGAATCTTACTGAAGATATGCTGGATAAAATACTGTCAACTGCTGTTAGTAAAAGTTTTAATCGAATTACAATTGATGGGGATACGTCAACTAACGATGCTTGTGTATTATTTGCCACGGGTAAAGCAAATAACCCGTTAATAGATAAACAGGATAATAATGCATTTAATATATTAGAAAATGCACTTATAAAAGTCTGTTGTGATTTGGCACAAGCTATCGTCAGGGATGGTGAAGGCGCATCGAAATTTATATCTTTAGAGGTCAGTGGTGGAAAAGAGCAGGCAGAATGTCTTGCTGTAGCATATAAGATTGCTGAATCACCATTGGTAAAAACAGCATTTACTGCATCAGATCCTAATTGGGGAAGGATTATTGCGGCAATTGGAAATTCAGATATTCATGATTTGGATATAAATAAAGTTAATATCTATTTAGATGACTTATGTATTGTTGAAAATGGTCAGCGTTCAAAAACATATACTGAAAATGAAGGAAAAAAAGTCATGATTCAGGATGAGATAATATTAGCAGTAAGTCTTAATAGAGGTATATGTAAGGAAGAGATATGGACGACGGACTTGTCACATGAATACGTAACCATAAACGCAGAATATCGTACTTGAAACAAGATGAAAAAAAGAACGCATGTTGCTGTTGGCGTTATTTACAATCCAAATAAAGATAAAGTATTAATAACAAAAAGAACTGATAAACAGCATCTGGCCGGTTTTTGGGAGTTTCCGGGTGGTAAGGTTGAGTCAAACGAGGATATACGAACTGCTTTAAACCGTGAATTATTTGAAGAGCTTGGAATAATTGTTAAAAGTGCGGAACAATTTACAACTATTTGTCATGATTATCCTGATAAGAAAATTTTACTTGATGTCTGGAAAATACATGAATGGAGTGGAGAGCCTGTAAGTCGCGAAAATCAGAAGATAAACTGGACAAAAATAAATAATTTAAATAATTATGAGTTTCCTGAGGCGAATAAATATATTATTCAAACAATTTCATTAGCTCCGGTTTATGTAATCAGCCAGGAATCATATGAAGACTATTCTCGTTTATTTTCTGTTGTCAGTGAGTGTTTAACTGCAGGCCTGAAAGTTTTCCAGTTAAGGTTACGGTCAGAAGGGAATAAGAATATTCAACAAATAGTAGAGAAGCTAAGAGTATTGGCAAATCAATATAATGCAAAGTTGATACTGAACGGAACGGCTACGGATATCAAAAAATATGATATAGATGGCGTGCATTTTAAATCTAGTGAACTTATAAATCACGCAAGCAGGCCAATAAGTGAAGAATATATTTTAGGTGCATCATGTCATAATTTGGAAGAATTGACCCACGCATCAAAATTAAATGTTAACTATGCATTTATATCTCCGGTCTCTACTACCAAAAGTCATCCTGAACAGAAAGCATTAGGGTGGGATAATTTTAATAATCTCAGAAAGAAAGTTAAATTCCCTGTATACGCACTTGGTGGTATGACACCGGCTGATTTAAAAGTTGCTAAATCCCATGGTGCTTATGGAATAGCTATGATTGGAGCAATCTGGAATTCGGCCTCTCCAGGTCGAATTATTAATTCGCTATAAGAATCAGTGCTTTTGTAAAAAAGCAGATTTAGTATCAGAATCTGGTGTTGATGTTTCACGTATTGTATAAGATTCTTCAATCCATTGACCTAAGTCTATTAGTTGACAACGTTCAGAACAAAATGGGCGATGTGGGTTTGAATTACTGAGTTCAGACTCTTTTTCGCAATACGGGCAAATAACTTTTTTATTCATAGAATGCAGCAATGAAGCTCAAAATCAACGTCGTTTTTGGTTTGAATCGGCCTGGTATCCGTCGTAGTTTCCTCCATGAAACGTATGGTAAATCGATGTTTACCACCACTAATTTCCGGATAATAACGACTGGCTGATGGTAAAAATACTCTAATCAATTGGCAGGAAAGATTTGATTCAAGAGGTTTTTGATAAAATCCGGATTCAGCTTTTTCTCTGACAGGATTAGTGCTATTTCTTAACATATCTAAAGCCAGAAAAGTCGACTTTTTTATTGGAACAAGATCAATTGACCATTTACTCAAATCTTGTTTTCGTTTTGCTCCAGGTAGATTTAGCCAGTAATGAAGTCGGGGTAAATCAAAATTACAAGTTCCTCCAGGTATACTTATTCGTTGTTTAAAGCTTGTCACCAATTCATCATTTTTTAATTGGTTACCCGGTTGATGTGTGTTATCTCTAAGTTTTATTAATAATTCAATAATTTCACTTTTTATTGTATTTAATCTATGCTTATCAACTGCAGGATTATTTTCCAGCGACGTGAGCATTGATGAATGGCGTTCTAATTCCTTTATTAATTCAGTTTTTAAATCAGAACGGCTTAATAGATCATTTATTTCAAGAAGGGATTCTAGAACGCTTCTGCAATCCCACTCTACTGTATCTTGCGAACGAAATTTTATGAGTTCGAAAAGGTGCTCTAAACGTAAAAGATTTCTCATCCTTTCGTTTAGTGGTTGTTCAAATATTATTTTACTTTGCATTATTATTTACACTAATAATTGCTTTCAATAGAAATAATTATTCATATTTTGTTATTCCTGGCCACTTAATTTCAGGTACTTATCGTGTAATCTGTGCACAGTTTTATCAAGTTCTTCAATATTAACGTTGTTGTCAATAGTATCGTTAGCATATATTAGACGTTGCTTACGGCTTGCCTGGGTTTTTATAATTTTTTCTACAATTTTGGATGATATTTTATCCCTGTCGACAGCTCTTTTGATCTGTAAATGTTCTGGTATATCAACAAGCAGTATCCGATCAAAATGGTCCATTGCCTGTGTTTCGATAAGTAACGGTACTACTATTAAACAATATGGAAAATCTACAGTAGATATCTGTTCTTTTATTTCCTGATAAATGACAGGATGTAGTATACCTTCAAGTTTTTTTTTCGCATTTTCATCGTTAAATATGATATTACGTAGTTTACATCGATCAAGAATTCCTTCATTGGTTAATAGATCAGCACCGAATTCATTGATAATGGTTTTAAAACATGGCTTGCCCGGTTTGACAATATTTCTGGATATTACATCTGAATCGATGACTGGTGCTCCAATTTCCTGAAATATTGATGCGACAGTTGATTTACCACTTCCAATACCGCCAGTTAACGCAATGCGTAATACTACTGACATTTTAAATTACTGTATTTAAATAAGCAGACATAATATATGGTCCCCATAACATGGAAACCCAGCCGGCAATTGCCAAATATGGGCCAAATGGTATTGCTGTAGTTCTGTCATGAGATTTAAAGATTATCAATGAGATACCAATAATAGCACCAACCAGGGACGATAATATGATTATCAGGGGAAGTGATTGCCAGCCAAACCATGCACCCAAAACAGCTAATAATTTGAAATCACCATGCCCCATCCCTTCTTTTCCTGTGATTAATTTAAATATAATGTAGACAAACCATAGTGAGCCATAACCAAATATGGCACCGAGAACGCTTGATTCAATATCGGTAAAAATATTAAACAGGTTAATAATAAATCCAAGCCAGAGTAAAGGTAGGGTTATATCATCAGGTAGTAGTTGATGATCAAAATCAATCATGCTTAAAGCAATTAGTGCCCAGGTAAGGCATATAGCAAACAATGCCTGTAATGAAACACCAAAATAAAATGCAACAGTAACTACAGTTAAGGCGCTAACTAGTTCAATAAGAGGGTAACGAATAGATATTTTATTCCCACAGTTGCTGCATTTTCCTTTCAGGAAAAGGTAACTAAAAACAGGAATGTTTTCGGTCACGCTAATTTGATGATTGCAAGCTGGACAATGTGAGCGTGGAGTGATCAGATTAAAATTTGTTTTTTCTTTATTATTTCCAGGGTCAACAAGATCAAGTAACTCGCAACATTGTATTTTCCAATCCCTTTCCATCATAACAGGCAGTCTCAGTATGACTACGTTTAGAAAACTACCAACCAGTAGCCCCAAAATAAAAATAGTACATAAATAAAAGAATGGATAGATATTAAATAATTCAACAATTAGTGACACGAGTAGTCTCGCTAAAATGATAACCCACTAAGTAATTAGTGAATGTATTGATATAGAATTCAGATCTTATGTGTATGTATCGATTTTATACGACCGCACCCATTTTGAAGATTGGTAGATACATGCCAATAACGATACCGCCAATGACGACACCCAAGAAGGCCATAATCATTGGTTCAAGCAGGCTTGTTAAGGCCTCAACAGCATCATCAACCTCTTGTTCGTACCAGTCAGCAACTTTACCAAGCATGGTATCAATGGCGCCTGATTCTTCTCCGATTGCTACCATTTGCACAACCATGTTTGGGAATAAACCTGAATCACGCATACAAGCCTGGAGTTGTGTGCCAGTTGAAACCTCGTCTTTCATCTTCATGGTTGCGTCATAGAAAACGATGTTACCGCAGGCACCGGCCACTGAAGTCATCGCTTCAACCAAAGGTGTGCCTGCTGCAAACATTGTCTCTAATGTTCTTGCAAAACGGGCAATAGCGGATTTTTCCATTATTTCGCCAAGAACAGGAATTTTCAAAACAGCGCGATCGAGAAACTGCTGGACAGCAGTCGACCTCTGTTTTATTTCCATTGCACCGAATACTGTTCCGCCCATAACTGCAAAAATAATGTACCAGTAAGCCACGAAGAAGTCTGAAGCATCTACCAGGAACTGTGTCAAAGCAGGTAAGTCTGCACCGAAATCTGAAAATAATTCAGAAAACTGTGGAATAACAAAGATCATCAATATCGAAACAACAATAACCGCTGCAACAATGACCGCAGCCGGATAAAAGAGTGCTGATTTGATCTTGGACTTTAGTGCCTCGGTTTTTTCCATATAGGTTGCAAGCTTATGCAGGATAGCTTCTAGAATACCGGCATGTTCTCCTGCTTCTACCAGATTGCAATAGAGGTCATTAAACTGTATAGGATGTTTCTTTAAAGCTTCAGTCAGATTATTACCTGCCTCTACATCGCCTTTAATGGCAAGAATCAATTCCTGCATCCCTGCGTTTTCATGACCGCGTCCCACAATCTCAAAAGCCTGAACCAGGGGCACGCCAGAAGACATCATGGTTGCTAATTGACGGCTGAAGACTGTTATATCTTTTGGGGTTATTTTGGCTTGACCACCACCACCTAACAGTGGTTTCGGTTTCTTTTTAACCTTGATGGGATTTATGCTCTGACGTCTTAGTAAAGCTTTTACAAGTGCTTCACTTTGGCCGCTTGTTTCTCCCTTGACACGCTTGCCTGATTTGTCCGTGCCTTCCCAGAGGTACATGTCTGCTTTTTTTGCTTCAGCCATAATGTTTACTCTACTGTTACTCGGTTAACTTCAACCAGACTGGTAACACCAGCGGCAGCCTTCATTAAACCTGATTTACGGATGTCCCATATACCCTCAGATGCAGCTTGATCAGCCAACTGTACCGCATTGGCGCCTTCGATAATCAGGCGTTTCATGTCATCTGATATGGGCATGACTTGATAGATGCCCGCTCGTCCCTTATATCCTGGGTTATCTTCTGTATCTTCGCCAGGGCCATAGAGAGTAATACCTGCTTTTATCATATCCTCAGGAAAACCTTCATCTCTTAAGGCACCTTCAGGCATTTCGATTGGGACCCGGTTGTCATCCTTCAGGCGTCGAAGTAGCCGTTGTGCAGTAATCAGGTTAATACTGGTTGCAACGGCAAATGCCTGTATGCCCATGTCTTGTAGACGGGTCAGGGTTTGTGGGGAGTCATTAGTATGCAGTGTCGACATGACCATATGCCCTGTTTGTGCAGCTTTTACTGCAATACTAGCCGTACCCAGATCGCGTATTTCCCCAACCAGAATAATATCCGGATCTTGCCGTAAGAAAGCCTTCAAGGCTTTTTCGAATGTCATCCCCGTTTTTTCGTCAACCTGGACTTGATTAACACCGGGAAGATTGATTTCAACCGGGTCTTCTGCTGTAGAAATATTAATATCAACCTGATTCAGGATGTTTATTCCGGTATAAAGTGATACGGTTTTCCCACTACCTGTTGGCCCTGTAACGAGGAACATGCCATAGGGTTTATGCAGGTTTGATAAAAACATTTCTTTCTGGTGATCTTCATATCCCAGCTGATCGATCTGCAATGCAGCGGCGTCTGAGTCCAGAATACGCATACAGGTCTTTTCACCGAACAGCGTGGGACAGGTACTAACACGAAAATCGATAGCTTTTGTTTTTGAGAGCTTGAGTTTAATACGACCATCCTGGGGTACACGTCGTTCCGAGACATCCAATCGTGACATAACTTTTATACGCGCTGCGATTTTCATGTTAAGACTCATAGGAGGTTTTGCCACTTCCTGTAAAACCCCGTCTATACGAAAACGGACCCGATACACTTTTTCATAGGGTTCAAAATGTAGATCAGATGCGCCTCTCTTGATGGCATCCAGCAAGCATTTATTGACAAAACGTACTACGGGTGCATCGTCTACTTCAGAATCATCCTGATCTTGAGGGCTGTCTTCCGCAACCTCAAGATCATCCAGATCATCAAAGTCCTCATCGTCCATATCACCCAGCCCACCATCGGCGGCTTCCAGGGCTTTCTCTATATTGTTAGTGAGTTTATCTTCCTCAACGATAATGGCATCGGTAGTTAAGCCTGTTGCGAATTTGATTTCGTCCAGGGCCTGGATATTTGTTGGATCGGAAACAGCTACAGCAAGTCGTTTCCCGCGTTTGAATATAGGTAATGCATGATGCTTTTTTATTAATTCTTCTTTGACCAATTTGATGATATCAGGGTCAATTTCCAGTAGATCGATGTCTACCAGCGGTGCGCCAAACTCTTGAGCTGCTGCTAATGCAATACTACTACTGGGAACAAGTTTGTTTTCAACAACAAGACTAACGAAAGGTTTTTTCTTTTTTAGTGACTCTTCAAATGCGCTTTTTGCCTTTTCTTCATCAAGCAGGCCATCAAGCACGAGTTTTCGTGCTAGCCCACTGAGATTTATTTTTTTTGTTGGAGCAGCCATTTACCGGGTTCTTGACCTTTTGTTATCAAGTATTTCGGTTAAATATTAGATTATATGACGTAAATAACCAACTGTTTTAGCTCATAAATAGGGTTGAATGCCTTGAAATGATATAAATCCGGACTTTTTATCAATAATTAGTCGATATTCCAGTTAAGCTGCATCTATCTCAAGTTCAGAAAGTTGTAATTTTCCATCTGCCATGCCAACTTTTATCAGTGATCCTGGCCCATATTGTCCTGCCAGGATTTTTTCAGCTATTGGAGTTTCGAGTTTATCTTGAATAGCACGTTTTAGTGGTCGTGCACCATATACTGGATCAAATCCTGCCTGACCCAGGTTATTGATTGCGTCAGTGCTTAATTCCAATGTGATATCCTGCTCATTTAATCGTTTGCGTAAATGTTCAATCTGAATTTCTGCTATTGCCATAATTTGTTTTTGTACCAAGGCATGAAAAACGACAACTTCATCGATTCGATTGAGAAATTCAGGCCTGAAATAATTACTGACTTCATGCATTACAATTTCTTTCATGTTGTCATATTCAGAATCGGCAGACATTTCCTGTATCAGGTTAGAACCGAGATTAGAAGTCATCACAATAACGGTATTGCGAAAATCAACTGTACGACCATGACCATCGGTCAAACGCCCATCATCAAGTACTTGCAATAAAATATTAAATACATCTGCATGGGCCTTTTCAATCTCGTCCAGTAAAATCAGGCTATAGGGACGACGTCTGACCGCTTCGGTTAAATATCCGCCCTGTTCAAAGCCAACATAGCCAGGTGGTGCGCCAATCAGCCTTGCAACAGCATGCTTTTCCATGTATTCAGACATATCGATCCGGATCATGGCATCTTCACTATCAAATAAAAATTCAGTCAAGCTTTTGCATAACTCTGTTTTACCAACGCCTGTTGGTCCCAGAAAAAGGAAACTGCCATTGGGTTTGTCTGGATCAGAAAGTCCGGCACGCGAACGGCGAATTGCATTAGCAACGGCAGTAATCGCCTGATCTTGACCGACTACACGCTTATGTAGTACATCTTCCATGGTCAGTAATTTTTCACGTTCGCCTTCAAGCATTTTACTTACAGGGATTCCTGTCCAGTTTGCAACGACTTCTGCAATTTCATTCTCTGTTACTTTATTCCGAAGCAATTTCATATCTTGCATTTCAGCCTGGCTTGCCATATCCAGTTGCTTTTCAAGCTCTGGAATTACGCCATACTGGAGTTCTGACATCTGGTTTAAATCACCAGCTCGTTTGGCAGCTTCAAAATTGATTCTAGCCTGTTCAAGTTTTTCTTTAATATTGTGTGTACCCTGTAAGGCGGCTTTTTCCGAGATCCATATTTCTTCCAGGTCTGTGAATTCGCGCTCAGTATCTTTAATTTCTGCCTCAAGTAATTGCAGACGTTTCTTTGATGCAGCATCAGTTTCTTTTTTTAGTGCCTCACGTTCAATTTTCATTTGAATCAGTCGACGTTCAAGTCGATCCATAGATTCCGGCTTTGAATGAATTTCTATACTGATGCGGCTTGCAGATTCATCAATCAGATCGATTGCCTTGTCGGGTAATTGTCTATCAGTGATATATCGGTTAGATAAAGTTGCAGCAGCAACTATAGCGGGATCAGTGATCTGTACATTATGGTGTACTTCATAACGCTCTTTAAGTCCACGAAGTATTGCAATGGTGTCATCAACATTTGGCTCATTTACAAGTACCTTTTGGAAACGACGTTCCAGGGCAGCATCTTTCTCAATATTTTCACGATATTCATCCAGGGTAGTAGCGCCAATACAATGAAGTTCTCCCTTGGCCAAAGCTGGTTTTAGCATATTTCCAGCATCCATTGCACCTTCGGCTTTTCCTGCACCCACCATCGTATGTACTTCATCGATGAACAAGATTATTTGTCCTTCCTGTTTTGAGAGATCATTCAATACAGCTTTTAAACGTTCTTCAAATTCCCCTCGAAATTTGGCACCAGCAATTAATGCACCCATATCAAGTGCCAGTAATTTTTTTTGTTTTAATAATTCAGGGACTTCACCATTGACAATACGTTGCGCCAATCCTTCAACAATAGCGGTTTTACCAACACCGGGTTCGCCAATTAAGACAGGGTTATTTTTAGTGCGTCGTTGTAAAACCTGGATAGTACGTCGTATCTCTTCATCGCGACCTATTACAGGATCCAGTTTTCCGTTTTCAGCCCGGGCAGTAAGGTCATTTGTAAATTTTTCCAGTGCCTGTCTATTTTCTTCGGCATTTGAATCACTGATTTTTTCGCCACCGCGTATTGCATCAATAGCATTATTCAATTTAGTTTTATCAGTACCACTTTGTCTGAAAAGTTCACCTAGTTTGCCTTTATCCTCCAATGCAGCAACGGCAAAGAGTTCACTGGCAATAAAGTCATCATTTCGATCCTGGGCAGCCTTGTCCATTACGTTTAATAATCGATCCAGGTCTCGGCTTATATGCACATCACCTGCTGAACCAGTTACAGTTGGCATAGAGTCAAGTAATTTAATGATCTTACTTCCTAGTTTGTTTAGGTTAATTCCTGAACTGGAGAGTATGTGAGGCAGCGTTCCACCTTCTTGATTAAGTAAGGTGTGAGCCAAATGGACGGGTTCTATATATTGATGTTCGCGACCAACTGCCAGACTCTGGGCGTCGGCCAGTGCCAATTGTAATTTTGTCGTCAATTTATCAGGGCGCATTTTTTTATCTCAATTTATACCAATGATTATAAAATGAGGTCATGTCACGAATATTCAAGTGCTTTCAGAAAAGTGAATCCTCAAATGTGCAACGCTACATTTTTGACCACCATGGACCTCGGCACTCCCTTGAGGGGTGAGGCAGAAATACTAGCAATGCACGGCTGCATGGATCTCGATGCCCCTTGAGGGTACGCAGGAGGTAGAACGACTCAGGAGATAAAGTCGAGGACGCCTATACGGATATAGGCGGTTGAAAATGTCTGGAACTAATTTTCCAGCAATTGCTAGTGCACTCTTCACGTTAATAAACACCGATATCAATATATGAACGCACTAATTTTTGTATTGCTACTACATATGATGCTGTCCTGAAATCATTTATTTTGTCATTGGAGTCGTATGTTTCTTTTAATTGTTGATAACTGTTACGCATTGTATCATCGAGTCCAGAGCGAACCAGGTCTAGTTCGTCGGCACCATATACCAACTCTTTTTGCATCCAGTCTTCTGATTGTTTTCCAGTCATCGTTTCGAGAGCTTGTACCATATGTGCCCCTCGCATTTCATCGTGTCGTCTTTCCATGCGACCAAATCGTATATGTGCAAGATTACGTACCCATTCAAAATACGAGACGGTCACACCACCTGCATTAACATAAGCATCAGGTAATATTGTAATTCCACGGTGTCGTAAAATATCGTCGGCTTCAAATGTGACTGGTCCGTTTGCTGCTTCAATGATCAGCTTTGTATTAATATTTTCAGCGTTCTTTTTTGTAATCTGCGCCTCCATTGCAGCTGGGATCAGGATGTCACAATCAATTTCTAAACCTGATGCACCATCTTCAGAGAATCTAGCATCTGGAAATCCCTTGATAGTTTTGTGTTCATTAATATGCATGCGAACGTCTTCAACTTTTATTCCTTCTTCATTAATTAGTACGCCATCTCTTTCTATAATGGCAATAATCTTACAATCATCCTCTTCATCCAGTAATTTTGCGGCATGGTAACCAACATTACCCAAACCCTGGATTACGATGCTCTTTCCACCAATACCAGGTTTTAACCCCGCTGCTTCAACATCATCTGCATTGCGAAAAAATTCACGGATTGCATAAACAACACCACGGCCGGTGGCTTCGGTTCTACCGCGGAGGCCACCATGTGCAACCGGTTTTCCTGTTACGCATGCAATATAATTTATGTCTTCAGGATGAA
This sequence comes from uncultured Enterobacteriaceae bacterium, assembly GCA_964392105.1. GTDB lineage: Bacteria > Pseudomonadota > Gammaproteobacteria > Eutrophobiales > Eutrophobiaceae > UBA7359. The sequence goes on along the minus strand of CAYMPA010000002.1, from coordinate 46,668 downwards.
GATGTTTATAAGTATCGGTGATCCATGCCATTTCCCTTTCGCCAGTACCCATATCCGGTGCAGGAACATTGGTGGCCGGACTGAGAAATCCTTTTCGAACAAGTTCACGTGCGAATCGCCGAGTGATTCGTTGCAAGTCATCACGAGTATATTTTGAAGGATCGATCAACAGACCTCCTTTTGATCCACCAAAGGGGACATCAACAATGGCACATTTATAGGTCATCAGTGATGCCAGGGCCTCGACTTCATCCTCATTGACGATAGGGGCGAAACGAATACCACCTTTCGAAGGTAACCGATGATCACTATGAACTGAGCGCCAACCGGTAAATACTTCGATTTTGCCGTTGATCTCGACCGGGAAACTGACTTTTATCGTTGAATCACAAGCCTTGATAGCTGCTGAAATACCGGGATCAATCTCAAGAACCGTCAGTGCGCGATCGACCATAAAGTTGACACTTTCGCTAAAGCTTAGCATTTTATTGTTATTATTTTGCCCCATTCTGTTTCTCCCTGATTATAATTTAGCTTCTTAAACGCTTAAGGCTAAAGCTTAGACTATTACCCTAGAAACCGCAGTTGAACGGCTCTGAATCAGAACAATACAAGATCAAACATCATCATAATAGTTAGTTCAACGCTTCATCCACTGAGTGAGTACGCCTATGCATTTGATTGCACGTTTTTCAGCCCCATTTGCCTACATGGACGTAGGTAAGTAGCGTGAGCAGGACCCGGAAGCTTTGCTTGACAGCAAAAGCCTTACGTAGAATCGCTGGTTTTTGCTCCTCGGCTTTGACTCCTTGTGTCGCTCTACCTCCTGCGTCCATGCAGTCGTGCAAAACCAGCATACCGTACGTCCTGTACATAACTATGTGCGGCTTTTTAGTCGACGCAAATGAGTTTGAAAAACGAACACTCAAACGCCTCCAACTACGGTTTCTAGGATTATTGATACTATTCCATCCAAATCATTGATGCTGTACGCCCGGTATTGCCATCACGCCGATATGAATAGAATAATTCTTCCATTTTATATGTGCATAATCCGCACTCATAAATTGCGCCAACTCCTGTATTTTTTAGAATAATTTTTACAATATTGGTCAAATCACAATACCAATGATCTTCGTTAATTTGATTGAATGCGCTTTTGAGTGAGGCTGAGTGATTTAAACAACCCATATAGACATCTCTGCGTACTTCATAGTATTCACTGCTAATGCAGGGACCAATCCATGCAAGTATTGTTTCAGGTTCAGAAAATTCTTTAATAGTGTTTTCAATTATCCCGCAACAGATTCCTTTCCAGCCCGCATGGATAGCAGCGATCTTTGTACCATTGTTGTTACAAAACAAAACGGGAACACAATCTGCTGTCAGGATAGCACAAACTTTATTTTGTCTGGTTGTAACACTCCCGTCCGCCTTCTGATTTTCAGGTGCGGCGTCAATAGAAATAATGTTTGAGCTATGAGTTTGATCCAGCCAGATTGGCTCTGATTTTAATTCAAGATAATTGAATATGATTTCACGATTATTTTTAACATTACCAGGTTCGTCACCTACATGGTGTGCGAGGTTAAGATCGTTATAGGGGGCCTGGCTGTGGCCCCCGGTTCTGATAGATGTGCCGGCACGAACATGTTTCGGTGCAGGCCAGTCTGCCCAAAGCCATAAATTATTTATCTGTCTGGTCATTGATATTTAACACTTCTATTAATGACTTCATATCATCGGGTAATTCAGCATTAAATTTCATAATATTCCCCGTAACTGGATGAGGTAGTTCAAGTGCATACGCATGTAATGCCTGGCGTTTATAATTTTTGATGAATTCACGTAGTGATGAATTTACTCCCTTTCTGATGGAGTTATTATTTCCATAAACAGGATCGCCGACAATTGGGTGCTTGATATAGGACATGTGAACTCGAATTTGATGAGTCCTGCCAGTTTCGAGTTGAACACGTAGATGAGTATAGTGCTGAAATTTATTCAGTATTCTATAGTGTGTCGCTGCTGTTTTACCGCTATTCGTTACTGCCATTTTGGTTCGGTGTATAGGGTGTCTACCCATTCTATTCTCAATTGAACCACCCGCAGTAAGACGTCCACAAACTATTGTTTGGTATTCGCGCTTTATATCCCGTTTTTGGAGTTTTTTAACTAAATAGGTGTGTGATTCGAGTGTTCGTGCAACGACCATAGCACCTGTTGTATCTTTATCAAGGCGGTGAATGATCCCTGCACGAGGTATGGCATCGAGGTTTTCATCAAAGTTTAGTAAGGCATTAACTAGAGTGTGATTTGGATTTCCTGCACCGGGATGAACAACCAGTCCTGCAGGTTTGTTAATAATAATTAATGCATCATCTTCGTGAATAATGTTGAGATCTATTGCTTCAGGTTGGTATTTATCAGCATTATTAATTTCCGTATCTATTTCAATAACATCACCAAAATCTACTTCATCTCTTTGTTTATAGCTTAAATTATTGACACTTACGTCTCCGGCCTTAATCCATGACTGGATACGAGAACGTGAATGTTCCGGGTATAACTTTGAAAGAGCTAGATCAAGGCGCTTCCCTGCTAGCTCCTTAGGGATGATTGTTTGTCTGTGAAGTTTACTCATTTGTTTGAAGCTTTGCCCTCAAGATGGGATTAGGCTAACCTACATACTATGCGTAATTTGATAATTTTTTTACTGGTTTTTGTATTTTCCGGTTGTTCTTATTTTGGTGGTGAAAAAGAAGATGAGACAGAAAGCTGGGATGCTGACCGTCTTTATACCCAGGCAAAAGGTGCACAGGAATCGGGGAATTACGAAGAATCAGTTGAGTTATTTCAAAAACTGGAGTCAAGATTTCCTTTTGGGACTCATGCCCAGCAAGCCCTGCTGGATCTGGCATACAGTTATTATAAAAATGATGAGCCTGATGCGGCTGTTTCTGCATGCAATCGATTTCTAAAGTTATATCCCCAAAACGCACATGTTGATTATGCATATTATCTGAAAGGGTTGGCGAATTTTAATAAAGGCAAAGGCTTTACACAGCGTTATTTGCCCACTGATGAATCACAACGGGATCCTGGGGCCGCTCTTATAGCCTTTCAGGAATTTTTAGAGCTTGTTAAGCGTTTCCCGGATAGCGAGTATGCTGAAGATGCTGAGCAGCGGATGAGATATTTACGAAATATTCTCGCAAAAAATGAAGTTCATGTTGCTAATTATTATATGCGCCGAGGAGCATTTGTTGCTGCTGCAAACAGGGCAAGATATGTGGTAGAAAATTATCCACGCACTCCATCTGTTCCTGATGCGTTGGTCGTCATGGCAAAAGCTTACCGTGTACTAGAAATGAATGATCTCTCGAATGATGCGTTACGAGTCCTTGAGCTTAATTACCCAAACCACCCCGGAATTTATGACGTAAAGGATGTGGAGGTTAAATAATTATAATTTTATTTTCAATTAATTATTTAATTACGTGAATTCAACTTTGAAGTGTAGCGTTGTTGTTAAAAAAGACTTCATGTGGTGTTTTTGAACCCAGTGTTTTTATTGTTTTGCTTACCTTTTTACCTACAGATCTTTATGCAATTAATAGATTATTTGCGCAAGTGCATTCAGAGTTAAAATCATACAGATACTTCAATTATTGGTTCTCGGCGACTAACCATTCTGACGCTGTAAATACAGTCAAGATATTAAATAAAATGATTTATTCTTATACTGAAGTCAGTCAATATATTCCAGAAGATAAATGTGTCTATACAATACATCAGGAACAATTTATGTATTATGCGCGTAGACTTGCTTTTCCATTGCCTTTGCCAGAAGAAGTAATGGGCAATAAAATTGCCCAACATTTAGGCGAATGCGAATACATCCATGTTCTGCATACGAACAGTCATCAATCATACCCAGGTGGGTATCCAATTAATAGATTGGAAAATAATTTTAATTATTTAATGTTGACGAGAATGTCAGAAGATATGGATTCACCGGTTGTCGGTGCATTACTTCAACTTCACTAAATACAGTTTATCCTTTCTTATTTGTATTTTCATTATAGCCTGAAGCAATCGGATAACGTCGATCTCTGCCAAAGGCCCTTTCAGTTATTCGAACCCCCGGCGCTGCTTGTCTTCGTTTGTATTCATTTCTGTCTACAAGGCCAATTACTTTATATACAGTGTCAGCATCGTAGCCATTTGCAATAATTTGTTCCGGGTGTTTATCCAGTTCGATATATTGCTCAAGGACAGGATCCAGTGTTTCATAATCAGGTAGTGAATCCTGATCTACTTGATCATGACGTAATTCTGCAGTAGGTGGTCTGCTGATTACTCTTTCCGGGATAACTGTTTTTTGTGTATTACGCCACTTTGCCAGTCTGTAAACCAGGGTTTTCCATACGTCTTTTAGTGGTGCGTAGCCACCTGCCATATCACCATAGAGTGTGGCGTAACCAACAGACATTTCACTTTTGTTACCCGTTGTTAGGACCAGTTTGCCACTTTTATTAGAAACTGCCATTAACAAAATACCTCTGCAACGAGCTTGTATATTTTCTTCTGTGGTATCGGCAGGCAAGTCTTTAAAACGGGGATCAAGTACATTTAGAAAGGCATCAAAAGGTTGCTCAATAGATAATATTTCATGATCTACACAAAGAGTTTTTGCTTGAAGGCAAGCATCTTCAATACTCATATCTGCGGTATAACGTGAGGGCATAATCAAGGCTTCAACGTTTCCAGGACCCAATGCATCAACAGCTACGCTTAGTGTGAGTGCAGAATCGATTCCACCAGACAGTCCAATTACAGCCCCTTTAAAGTTATTTTTCCTGACATAATCCCTTACCCCAAGAACGAGTGCGTTATAAATACTCTCTTCTTCAACTGGCTGAGGATTAGGAACGTTACTATTTCTCTGATACTCAGGATGTTCAATATCTAGATGCACACTGAATAAACCTTCTTCAAACTGAGGCGCATGAAAAACAAGTTTACCATTGTTATCAACTATCATTGAGTTTCCATCAAAGACAAGCTCATCTTGTCCACCAACCAGGTTGGTATAGACGATATGCATATTTGAATCTTGTGCTTGTTTTGAAATAATGTTTTCACGTTCTAATAGTCTATTTTTATGGTAGGGTGAAGCATTAATATTAAACATAATCTTTGCGCCCGCAGAAGAAGCATTTATTATTGGTTCAGGCACCCATATATCTTCACATATGCTTAGCGCGGCATTTATTCCGTTGATTTCAAACAAGCAAGTTTCACTTCCAGGAGTAAAGTATCTTTTTTCATCAAACACACCATAATTAGGAAGCTGTTGCTTGTAATACGTTTGTTTGATTGTACCTTTATATATAAGACTACATGTGTTATAGAGTTTATCGTTTTGTTTTGACGGGTATCCAAGTATTACGTGAATATTTCTGGTTTCTGCTACGATTCTATCTAATGCCGTATTTATATAATTATTAAAAGCAGGGCGTAATAATAGATCTTCAGGCGGATAGGAACTGATAGCGAGTTCAGGGAAAATAATTATATCTGCCTTATAATCGTCGCTGGCTTCATTTATAGATTCAATTATCTTGTTTGTATTGCCTTCAATGTCTCCAACAGTGAGATTTAACTGTGCAAGTAGAATATGCAATGGATTGGTCGACATATTTTCAAGAAATGACTATAAAACGGGAAGACTATACCCATAAGTCAGTCAATTACCAAGTAGATATCAACAGTGATTAATTTAAAAGAAATACAAATATTGATCGGTAACTGGAATTTACGTAATTCTTTCAGCAATTGCGTCACCGAGTTGTCCTGGAGAGCGGACAGTTTTTACATTGGCTGCATCAAGTGCAGTAAATTTATCGTCGGCTGTTCCTTTGCCACCAGAAATGATCGCTCCGGCATGACCCATTCTTTTTCCAGGGGGTGCTGTAACTCCAGCAATATATCCAACAACAGGCTTGGTTACATTATCGCTTATAAATTTTGCGGCTTCTTCTTCAGCCGTACCTCCAATTTCACCAACCATAATGATTCCTTTTGTGTCAGGATCTTCTTCAAATAGACCCAAACAGTCTATGAAATTCATTCCGTGTATCGGATCACCTCCAATACCGACACAGGTGCTCTGTCCAAGCCCATTTTGTGTTGTTTGATGAACCGCCTCATAAGTTAATGTTCCAGAGCGAGAGACAATGCCAATACTGCCTGCTTTATGAATACTCCCCGGCATAATTCCGATCTTGCATTGTCCAGGTGTTATTAAACCGGGGCAGTTCGGACCAATAAGACGTATGTCGGGGAATTGTTCAAGATAAGCCCTTACTTTTACCATATCGATAACAGGGATTCCTTCTGTGATACACACGATTACCTCAATTCCAGCTTCTGCAGCTTCTGTAATGGCTTCAGCAGCATATGCAGCAGGAACCATTATCATAGTTGCATTTGCCCCAGTATTTTCAATGGCATCTGATACTGTATTAAATACTGGTCGATCGAGGTGTTTTTCTCCAGCTCTTCCGGGTGTAACTCCACCTATAATCTGTGTTCCATATTCAATGGCCTGTTCAGCATGAAACGTTCCCTGGCGACCGGTAAAACCCTGGACGATAACTTTAGTGTCTTTATTAATTAAAATCGCCATTTATTGGGTTCCTCCTGCAGCGGCAACTACCTTTTCGGCAGCATCGGTCAAATCATCAGCTGCATTTATTGTAAGTCCACTTTCAGCAAGCGTAGCCTTGCCTTCATTAACATTAGTTCCTTCTAATCTAACGACAACAGGGACATTAACACCAACCTCTGTTACCGCTTTTATAATACCCTCTGCAATCAGGTCGCAACGGACAATCCCACCGAAGATATTGACTAAAATGGCTTTAACATTTTTATCCGAGACAATAAGTTTGAATGCTTCAGCAACCTTCTCTGCTGTTGCACCACCACCCACGTCCAGAAAGTTTGCAGGTTCACCACCATGTAACTTAATGATGTCCATTGTAGCCATAGCCAATCCGGCACCATTTACCATACAGGCAATATTTCCATCCAGGGTGACATAATTAAGGTCAAAACGTTTTGCGATACTTTCTTTTTCATCTTCCTGACTTGAGTCTCGCCAATCTTCAAGATGAGATTGTCTAAACAAGGCGTTGTCATCAATAGATATTTTTGCATCCAGGGCTTTCAGATCACCTTCCTTATTAACGATAAGTGGATTAATTTCAACAAGGCTCAGATCTCTCTCGATATATAGCTTATACAAGCCATTAAGAATAGAAATTAATTGTTTTCGTTGTTTATCATCGAGTCCCAGAGCAAAACCAATCCGACGACTTTGGTGATCCTGTAATCCAAGAACAGGATCAACAATAATGTTTATAATTTTTTCAGGTTGAGTAGCGGCAACTTCTTCAATATCCATTCCACCTTCAGTTGATGCCATAATTGCAATACGGCGACTGGCTCGGTCGACTACCATACCAAGATATAATTCTGAATCAATATCTGATAAAGATGATACCAGGACACAATTAACGGGTTGTCCATTTGGTGCTGATTGCTTTGTAATAAGTTGAGAACCGAGTAATGAACGGACAATAGACTCTAATTCATCTGTTCCTTTTGCTATTTTTACACCGCCAGCCTTTCCTCGACCACCGGCGTGTACTTGTGCTTTAACTATCCATCCATCCCCACCTAAATCGGCGGCGTTGCGTAAAGCTTCTTCGATGGAATGAGCAGGTTTGGCAGGAGGGACTGGAATGCCATAGTCTTCGAACAGCATTTTTGCCTGATATTCATGTAGGTTCATGTTATATCCTTACAGTGATGGATTAAGTTTTTGACAGGATTTGCGTTATTTTCCTTATAAATATAGTCAACAAGCATATTATATTGAAATATTTATGGTATTTTTTTCAATAATTTAATATATACGTAATTGTTTTGTTCTGCTTTCTTATAATAATAAATGCAGAATTATTCCATATATAGAACTATTTGACCCTCAATAAATGTGCCAAATTATAGAAGATAAATTGAATCATGGTTTATTAATTGATGGATATAGCTAATTCAAAAACACAGTCTTATCAGAAACCGACAAATTGGCGTGCATTAGAGTACTTCAATTATTATCGGATATTATTATCCGGGTTATTCGTTATTCTTGTCCATATCGGTCAATTACCTCAGCCTCTAGGTAGTCTTGATAATGATCTATTTTCAGTTGTTAGCCATTTATATTTGTTAACTGCTATTATTTTTGGTTGTTTTATTTATTACCAATTTCCCAGATTTAATCTTCAGATAGCGTTTCATGTCCTGATAGATATTATTACATTGAGTTTGTTGATGTATTCCAGTAATGGCCTCAGCAGTGGTTTTGGCATGTTAATAATTATTGCTGTTGCCGGGGGAAGTATTCTCCGTGAAGGAAAAATCGCAATACTATTTGCTGCCATAGCTACACTCGCTGTCTTAAGCCATGAAATATATATTCAATTCTTTCGATATTTTGACACAGTTAACTATATTCATGCCGGCATCTTAGGGGCAACTTTCTTTATTACAGCAATCATTGGCAATTTATTATCTTCCAAAGTTCGTGAAACTGAAGCTCTGGCAGAGCAGCAAGCTATTGAAATAAATGAATTGGCAAAATTAAATGAACATATCGTACAAAGAATGCAGTCAGGAATTATTGTTTTAGGTAGTAAAATGAATGTGTTGCTGATGAACGAATCTTCCAAGCGATTATTGGGGCAACAAGGAGAAGACACTAATAAGGTTTCTGATTTTATAAATATTTATTTGAAAGATTATATTAATGACTGGTTGAATAATAATACCCAACAGAATGTGATAATTAAACACGAGGAGAATGAAGCCGAGTTACAGGTTTCATTTATAAAATTAACTCATGTCTCGAATTATCAGGTATTGGTATTTTTAGAAGATATTGCCCGATTAAGACAACAAGCACAGCATCTAAAACTTGCATCATTAGGTCAGCTTACTGCAAGTATTGCACATGAAGTAAGAAATCCTTTGGGCGCAATTAATCATGCTGGCCAATTGTTGCAAGAATCAGAAACCCTGACTGTTGAAGATAAACGTTTGACCGAAATAATTAATGATCACTCACTTCGTATTAATAATATAATTGAAGATGTGTTAAATATTAGCCGTAGAGAACAGACAATGCCTGAACAAATTGAAATTATTCCCTGGATGGATGAATTTATAAATGAATTTGAAACACGGGTTAATTTACCTGAAGACAGTATTCAATTAAAAGTAAATAAAAATAATATATTAGTGAGAATGGATCCATTGCAGTTGCATCAGGTTCTCTGGAATCTTTGTGAAAATGCAATGCGTTACAGTCAGGGCAAGCCAATCATTACGTTATCATGTGATATTAGCGATGAAACACAGCGTCCATTTATTGATATAATTGATTATGGCCCGGGGATGTCCGATGAAGTAAAGAAACACCTCTTTGAGCCTTTTTTTACAACTGAAACAAAAGGTTCAGGTTTGGGCCTTTATCTTGCCCGTGAACTTTGTGAAGCAAATCAGGCAACATTAAGTTTGCAATCTACTACAGAAAATAGTGTTGTATTTCGACTTGGTTTTATGCATATCAACAAACAGGATGAATTGATTTAAGTATGTCGCAACTTGCATTAATAATAGATGATGAGCCCGATATTCGGGAATTGTTGGAGATAACTCTTAAACGGATGCAAATCAATAGTCATTGCGCAGAGAATCTTGCAATGGCGAGGTCATTATTAAACAAACATAAATTTGATATATGTTTAACGGATATGAAATTGCCTGATGGAGATGGTGTTGAATTTGTTAATGAAATACAAATAAATTTTCCACAAATACCAATTGCCGTAATTACTGCGCATGGAAGTATGGATAGTGCTATCCAGGCGTTGAAATATGGAGCATTTGATTTTTTAACAAAACCAATCGATTTAAATTCATTGAGAACGGTTGTGCAAAGTGCTTTAAAGATTAAACCAAAACAAGTTTCTATAAAACCAACAATAATCGGTAATAGCCAGGTAATTCAGGAAGTACTAAAAACAATCGAAAAAGTTGCCCGAAGTCAGGCACCAATCTATATCAGTGGTGAATCAGGTACGGGTAAAGAGCTTGCGGCCCATATGATACATGATTATGGGCCGCGCTCAGATAAACCGTTTATTCCAATAAATTGTGGTGCGATTCCTCATGATTTAATGGAGAGTGAATTCTTTGGGCATAAGAAAGGTAGCTTTACCGGGGCACTTTCTGATAAGGAAGGGCTTTTTCAAGCTGCAGACGGAGGGACACTTTTCCTGGACGAAATTGCTGAGTTGCCACAACATATGCAGGTTAAGTTACTTCGTGCTATCCAGGAAAAGGTAGTCAGGCCAATTGGTTCTCAAAATGAGATACATGTCGATGTCAGGATTTTGAGTGCTACAAATCATGATCTATCGGAACAAGTTAGCCATGGATTATTTCGTCAAGACCTGCTTTATCGTATCAATGTAATTGAGTTAAAAATCCCTCCATTAAGAGAAAGAGCAGAAGATATACCACTTATAATTGAACATATACTTGAAAAGAAGTTGTTAGACTCGGGAAATAAAAAAGCGAAACTAAGTGATGAAGCAGAAAAATTACTGAAGTCATACCATTTTCCAGGGAATATCAGAGAATTGGAAAATATTCTCGAACGTGCTGCAACCTTGTGTAGTGATAGCCTTATCGATAAGGAAGATGTCCAGCTTTCAGAGGCTTCTCAATCAGGAACTAATAATCACACGGCACTAGATTCAATGCTGGGAGATATTGAAAAGCAAAAGATTATGGAGGCACTTGAAAAAACAAGATGGAATAAAACTGCAGCAGCGAAGCTTCTTGGGATCAGTTTTCGGGCATTACGTTATCGACTTGAGAAATTAGACATGGACTAAATATCAATATGAATCTGCATGCTGCCGTAGTGCGTCACTTTATGACAATTGGGGTAAGTTATTTATGTCGCAATTAATCATATTTATAAAAGGGAGATTATTAATAATATTATTATAAACAACCATATAGATAGATTTAATGAAATGATTATTAATATATATTTTACTGGCATGGATAATGCTCAATAACAAATGCTCTTATCCAAGCGGGTTGCAATTATGTGATTAATGCTTGGGACAGAGTAATCTTTGCAAAGATTGTTATTAGTAGTAATAACTAAAATTTTGAGTTAATACTTTTTTATTAAATCAACCAATCCATAAAGGAGTAGGCAAAAATGAAAAAAGTACAACAGGGTTTTACCCTTATCGAATTGATGATCGTGGTAGCGATTATCGGTATTCTTGCCGCAGTCGCTATCCCTTCATATCAGGATTATACCAAGCGAGCACATGTCTCTGAAGGTATGGGACTATCAGGAGCAGCTAAAACACAGGTGGCGGAATATTATGGCTCTGAAGGCACCTGGCCAACGACCAATACTGAAGCTGGAATGGCGTCGGCGGCCAGTATTAACGGTAATGCTGTCACCTCTGTTACAGTAGGAGCTTCTGGTACAATCTTAATTACCTATAATACGAAGGTAGCCGCTTCTGCACCAACTATCATTTTAGTACCGACTGATACAGGTGGTGGTATAACCTGGTCATGTAATACCGGCACTGTAGCGTCAAAATTAAGACCTTCAAATTGCCGTTAATTAACCATTAATGGAAATAATAAAAACCCCTCTTTTGAGGGGTTTTTATCATTGTGATTACCAGAAGTGAAAATCAATTGCGAAAAAGAATTTAGGAGCAATAGAGGAATCGGGATAGTAATAAATATTTAGGAGGAAGACGTATGAAGAATATACAACAGGGCTTTACTCTTATCGAGTTGATGATCGTTGTAGCGATTATCGGTATTCTTGCCGCAGTCGCTATCCCTTCATATCAGGATTACACCAAACGAGCGCATGTCTCAGAGGGATTTAATCTAGCAGCTTCATCAAAAACCTCTGTTTCGGAATATTATGGTACGGAAGGCACTTGGCCAACGAACAATACTGAAGCTGGAATGGCGGCACCGGTCAGTATTAACGGTAATGCTGTCACCTCTGTTACAGTAGGATCTAATGGTACAATCCAAATCATCTATAATTCGAAGGTAGCCGCTTCTAATCCAACTATTATTTTAGCACCGACTGATACAGGTGGTGGTATAACCTGGTCTTGTAATACCGGCACTGTAGCGTCAAAATTAAGACCTTCCAATTGCCGCTAACAATCATTTTTTTAATAATAAAAACCCCTCTTCGCAGGGGTTTTTTTGTGGTCACTACTACAGAGGCAGATAAGTACGATACAGGTTTATCTGCTATTTCATTCACACACTGTATGAGTGATGGAATACCGGCAGGCTGATCTTGTAATCATTCGTTGTAAACTGTTTTAAAAAAACATTGCGATACTGCCAAGTAAGATACGATTATGAGTTTAGAAGATATTCATTTTATAGAATATAAAATATTCCTAGTTTACTACGCCAGTAATATTCTGGCTTTAGTTGAGTGTCTTGTAACATAAGGCTTTAAATCAGTATTGTATGGGCTTGAAAAATGTCCTCGAACTTAACCTTAAGGAGTCCAAAAGTATTCTAGCCTATATTATGCAGGGCGGCGGCAGGCATATATTGATAATATTAACAATTATATCTACCAATCAGATCTCCATTCCCAGTAAAATAAACAAATATGAATTCATATAAAAGTCTAAATAAACGATTTGCATTTTTTCTTATTTTTATTGCTGTAGTTGTTTATTTACCCGGCTTGCCAGGCGGCTTTATATACGATGATTATTTCAATTTTTTGCAAAATCCATCAATCAATAAATCTACATTAAGTTTTTCGGATGCATGGTCAGCATCGCAATCAGGTGTGTCGGGACCATTAGGGCGTCCATTGCCGATGTTAAGTTTCTACCTGAATTACCACTTAAGTGGTTTCTATCCACTGAGTTATAAATTAATTAATATTGCTATTCATGCGTTGAATACGCTGCTTGTTTTTTTCATCATATGTCGTTTGCTAAATTTAATGGTGGATCGTCATTATTTATCAACTGCTAATAATAAAATTGAACACTTAGCTTTTTGGATAACACTATTGTGGGCAGTACATCCTATAAATCTAACCGCAGTTTTATATGTAGTACAGCGTATGACAAGTATGGCTGCTGTTTTTACCTTGCTTGGTATTTATAGTTATATAAATTTACGTGAGACCTCAGTACTTAATATAGGTGGGATGATCTCCAAACTGATTATTATAATTGTACTAGGGATTATGGCAGCGCTATGCAAAGAAAATGGTTTGTTATTATTTCTATTTTTATTTGTGATCGAATGTTTTTTTTACAGATGGCGTGTGAACACGTTACAACAACGATGGTGTTTAATCATTTTCTATGTTTTTGTAATTATTCTGCCATTATGTTTTGCCGGATATTTGTTATTTAATGGCGAATTAACGGCGAACTATAGTGGCAGGGCATTTGATCTCACGCAAAGAATGCTTACGGAGCTTCGCGTACTTTGGTTCTATATCCTTCAGATTTTATTACCGCAGGCAAATTTATTTGGTTTGCATCATGATGACTTTATCGTTTCTATTAGTGTAATAGAACCAATATCTACTCTTTGGTCAATAATTGCTTTTATCCTGCTTACTTTCTGTGCAACTAAATACATTAGAAAATTTCCCTGGTTCGGTTTTGGCCTGACCTTTTTTATAGCTGGTCATATGATGGAATCAACTATTCTTCCTCTTAACCTGGTTCATGAGCACAGGAATTATCTCCCTTCACTTGGTTTGATTGTTATTTTTGTTTTAGCGCTGAACTTGATATTAAGCAGGGTAAAAGCTGTAAGCAGTAATTTACTCTTTGTGGTTATTACTATTCTCTTTGCTGTAATTACAATTAATCGGGCTTATGATTGGAGCAACGTAGTTTTGTTAGGCGAAAGATTAGCGCAACGACACCCTGACTCTGTCACTTCAAATTACGAAATGGGCTATACATATGCAAAAGTATTTGAACGTACGGGAGAACCTGTTTTTGCAAATACGGCAAAAATTGCACTGAAAAAAGCGGTATCCCTTAGCGATAGTAATATGCAGCCGGCAATTGCCCTTGCTCATGTTAGCTCCATGCTGGGTGAAGCTGAAGTTCCGGCTCTCATAAACAAGATCAGTACGCATTTCAGGCATGGCAATATAAGTATTGCAGAAGTTATTTCACTACGTCAGTTTGTTAATTGTCAGATTGAAGCTATTTGCAGTGTTAGCGAAACAACGATACAAACACTATTTGCCAGCCTCTTGGCAAATCATGATTTACAAGGCAGGTTAAGAGATGATGTGCTCTATATATATTCAACATACCTTGTGACTATACCAGAGGGTGCAGTGCAGGCATTGACGATCATGCAAGATATTGTATCAAGAAACCCAAACACACTTGAATATCAGGTAAAATTAATATCAGTGCTTCTGACGAATGAAAAAACTAACGAAGCAAATTTACTTATGGACTCTTTGACTAAGCGTTATGGCATAAAGTGGAATGTTATTAAAGAATAACTAGCCAGAAGAGATTATTGACATGCCAGGTCAAGTGTGCATAAAAGCACTATTTATACAAAAGCGCAGAAAAGAAGTCAAATGTACTGAATGTACCTGATATATAATTTAAAGAAATATTATGAATGACAATCTAAGTATTATACTACCCGCAAGAAATGAGTCGGAATCTTTACGAAAACTCTTGCCGGAATTAGCTGATTTATTTAAGAGCTCAGAAATCATTATCGTTAATGATGGATCAGATGATGATACATTAGATGTGTGTAGTAAATATGATGTAAAAGTTATCAGTCACCCATATTCAAAAGGAAATGGTGCAGCAATCAAGACGGGAACGCGTGCCGCTACAGGCGATACCTTGGTTTTTATGGATGCCGATGGGCAGCATTCACCTGAAGATATAAAAACGTTACTTGAAGAGATTGAGAAAGGGAATGATATGGTTATCGGTTCTCGCGATAAAGGCTCACATGCAAGTCTACCAAGATATATAGCCAACCTCTTATATAATAAATTGGCTAGTTATATGTCTGGACATGAAGTACTTGATTTGACCTCCGGTTTCAGGGCAGTAAAAGCAAGTATCTTCGAACAGTTTCTCTATTTATTACCAAACGGGTTTTCTTATCCAACTACAATAACAATGGCCCTATTTCGATCTGGATACAACATTAAATATGTTCCAATACGATGTGAAAAACGAACAGGTAATAGTCATATCAGGTTGATAAAAGATGGATTTAAATTTTTATTAATTATTTTTAGGGTTACTTCGCTATATTCCCCGCTTAAAATATTTGGCCCAGCCAGCTTTGCTATTCTTATTACAGGGCTTTGTTACTATGCATATACTTATTTTTATTATGGACGATTTACAAATATGAGTACTTTACTGATCCTGACTTCAGTAATTGTTTTTTTAATTGGCTTATTATCAGAACAGATTACTTTTTTAATTTATAGCGAAAATCAAAAAAGAAATAATTAGATTATTTATAGCAAACAACATACCCAAATTAGTTTAACTTATGGGCTCTTCTACGCAAAAAAAAACATTACTTGTTGTAACCTCAACATTTCCGCGTTGGGCAAATGATACTGAACCTCCGTTTATTTCAGAGTTATGTAAGCGTCTGGTTAAATTAGGTTTAGATATTGATGTAATAGCCCCGCATACAAAAAGTGCAAAACGACATGAAATAATCGATGGTATAAAAGTATACAGATATATGTATTGCTTCCCTCAGTGTGAGGTTCTTGCATACTCTGGTGGTATTATGTCGAATATCCGTAAGAACAAGATGTTATATTTTCTTGTTCCTTTCTTTATTCTTGCTCAAGCGCTTGCTTTAGGGCAGTATCTTAAGTCAACGCAATACGATGCAATCCATGTGCATTGGATAATTCCTCAAGGGTTTATTTGCGCGCTTGTCTGTATGGTTATAGGACAAAGATCCCCCCCAATACTATGTACTTCTCATGGAGGTGATTTGTTCTCATTACAGTCATATCTTTTAAAGAAAATCAAAAACTGGACTTTGAATAGAATGAAAAAAGTGACTGTAGTGAGTAACTATATGCATAAATATTGTTTAGAAAAAATGTCTATGGATAACGAAAAGGTCTCGGTAATTCCAATGGGGGTTAACCTGATTGATTTATTCAAGTCCGTGGAGAGCGTACAAAGAAAACACAACAGGGTGATTTTTGTTGGCCGCTTAGTAGAAAAGAAAGGTATTGTATATTTGATAGAAGCAATTTCTCAGGTTTGTAATCTTATACCAGATGTCGAATTGTTGTTGGTTGGTGATGGTCCATTACGAGGTGAGCTGGAAGAAATAGTAAAACAGCATAAATTGGAAAATAATATACATTTTATTGGTAGTGTTCAACAAAAAGAATTGCCAGCTTTATATTCATCCGCAATGATAGCCATTACACCATCAATAGTGGATGCTACTGGTGACCAAGAGGGTCTGGGGCTCGTAATTATTGAGGCCCTAGGTTGTGGTTGTGCTGTTGTTGCATCAACATTGGAAGCAATTAAGGATATTATTGTAGATGGTGAAAATGGTCTATTGGTGAAACCGGGGGACTCCACGTCCCTTGCTGAAGCAATTCAGCGATTGCTTAAAGATACTGACATATGCAGAGAACTTTCCGAAAATGGAATTAAGAGTGTATATAGTAAATATAACTGGGACTCTGTAGCTAAACGTTACTATGAATTGATACATAATATGATTAATGACAATGAATATTAATTAGAATACAGCAAGATTCTTTTGCACTTATCTAATATCAGTTATTTATTATAAATTGCCGGCCACTCAATGAGCGATTTGTAGGGCAGCGAGGAAGTATACTTGTTGCATAATCAAGTATACTTACTTAAAACCGCGAATATTTAAATAATTTCAATCTCCGGGAATGGAAAGATCATTTTTCCCCCACCAGCCAAAAATTCTTTTTCACGTTCAATAATTCCATTTTTAAAATGCCATGGTAATACCAGAAAATAGTCCGGGTTCATTGCCCGGGCATCAGCTTCTGATATGATTGGAATGCCTGTACCCGGGCAAAAACAACCAAATTTATCTTCATTAACCTCGGCAATAGCTGGAATATCATCAGTAGTAAGACCACAAAACTGCAGGAGTACATTCCCCTTGGTTGACGCACCATATCCCAGTATTGTTTTACCATCACTATTCAATGCACGTATAAGTCGCATTAAATCACGACGGTGACGATAAACACGCTCTTCAAAATCTCTGTATGGTTTTGGTGTAGATAAACCCATCGCTTCTTCTTGGTCTAACAACCAATTAATAACAGCATTATTCTCAGGCAATGGACTGGTTTTCTTTGCTGCAGTAATTGCAAAGCTTCCGCCATTAACAGAATTCATTTGAACATCTACAATTTTTAAGTTCGCTTCTGATAAAATAAATTCAACAACTTTTAAAGAGTAAAACTCAAGGTGCTCATGACAAATTGTGTCATAGGAATTTGTACGAAGCATTGAAGGCATATAGCTTTGCTCAAAATGCCATACACCATTCATATCCAGAATTTCTTCTATCTGGAGTGCAAATGCAATAGGATTTTCTAAATCGTAGAACATTGCTATTGAAGTTATAATATTAGCAGGTCGTTGTTCAACACTCCTATAAGCATCGCTAGAAAAAAAATCTACAACAAGCGAAATGTCTGCAGTATAGTAATTTCGAAATTTTTCTCCTGTTGGGTCTATACCGATTTTTGTTAACCCTTTGATGCAATATGCTTTCAGTGTTGTTCCATCGTTACTTCCAATATCTAAAACAACGCTATCTGAATTTAGTGTTACAAGCTTTTGTAAATAAATTACTTTATCTGTCAGGTGTTTCACCATTGAAGCATTTAAACCTGAGCGATAACCATAATTTTCCCCATACATCTCATCTGGGTCATATGAATAGGCCAATTGAAGAAGATTGCAATCCGCGCACCAGACTAATTCTAAGGGGCCAGAAGTGATATGAGTATTTTCAGAGTTTGGAAAGACACCGGTTAATGCTTGATTTCCTAAATTCAATACATTAGTCATGTTTGTGTTAGAACAAACACGACAGCTATTTAATTTAGTGTATATATTATTAATAAAGTATCTCCAAAATATTTTTACACATAATATAATACTGAATATCTAATTGGTAAAAGTTAAACAGATTTCGTTATTAGTAACAAAGATTATAAAAAACATTCTGAAAACTTTCCTTTCATTAAATTTATAATTTTACCGTCTCCGGAAAAACTTGCGAAACAGGTAATTTAGCAGCAGGATGTTTGTTCTCATAAGCGAGTTTATAAACGTCACGCAAAACCGGACGTAGTTTAACAAATTCCGGTAAGTGTTTAAAACGTCGAACTAATCTTGCAGCGGAAAAATATCTGGCGTTATTAAGCGGGTCATTGGAAAATATTTCATAGAAATATTTTGAAACTCCTGGCAGGGTGTGTTTACGCCAACGATCAATATCCTCAACTGGCACGCCATTTTGTTCTGCTAATTCATAAACTTCGGGAATACGTTCCAAAATCCACAAAGGTGCATATTTGAGCCATGAAACATTCATGTTGACGACTATTTGTGGTGTTCCAATCCAGACACCGGGGGCATTCATCAAATGATTAAGCACATAATATGTCGTTGGAATACAGGTAAGCATCGTCGAAAACGGCCGTCCACTGGTATCTTGTGAATAAGCCTTCAGTGCATGGTTTCGCCGGAATACCAGTGTATAAATCGCTGTGAAAAAGTTCTCATTGCGTGCACATATTTCGTTGAGGGGACCAAAGCGATCTGGCTCAGCAGGTACAATTGGAGTTGCCTCACGAAAAAAAACATCAAAATTATTAATTGTTCTGGCATCTTCAATTTTTGTAAATGCATAATTCAGGTATAAAAGCGCGACATCTGGATAACTCTTTATGTTAGATACTACTTTCTCAATTGCCCCAGGCATTAGCAAATCATCATCACCGATAATCCATACATATTTCCCCTGAGCAAAATGTGTAGTTTTTCTCAAGTTACCAAGCATTCCAACGTTGTGTGAATTGCAATGATATGTAAAATCAGTCCGCTTTAGATATGGTTTGATTATTTTAGAAGTGTGATCAGTTGAAGCGTTGTCACATACCAATAGCTCAACATCTGGGAGTGGAGAGGGATATAAGTGCGCCCAGTTTTTAAGATTCACCGCCAGCCACTCTGCACGGTTGTATGTACTAATACATATAGAAAGCATTGGTCGTGGGACTAGATGCATCGCCTGTGAACGTTCTCTAATTTCCGACCGGGTTAGAGTTAATTCTTTAGTTCGTACTGTTGGAGTATTCCTGGTAAGGTGTATTGCAACTTCAAGCGCATATTCTTGCCAGGTTTTAAATCTTCTATTCAGGGCCTCATTAACCAGCGTTTCTCGCATTTCGTGATTTTCTGCCAATGTCTGAATTGCAACAGCCACTTTATCTGAGTCGCGTACGTCAACCATAAGGCAACCACCACCATTGGCAGCTTCTTTCATGGCGCCGAAGTTAGCGCATATACAAGGTTTTCCATACCATAGACTTTCTAAAATAGGTAATCCAAAACCTTCTTCGAGTGATGGGAAGACAGTAATATCACATTCAATGTAAAGTTTATGTAGTCTTGCATCATCAGCAAATTCTTCCCAAATAACATTAGGATAGTTTTCAAGCAACTTATGTACTCTTATTTCCAAGGCGCTATGACTTCCGCCAATGATAATAAGCTGCAGCGGCTTTGCAGATTTTTCCGCAGCTTGAGCAAAAGATTTTATTAGCAGTTCATGGTTCTTACGGGGTTCAACCGTTCCAACACATAGTATGATTAGCGGCTTTTCTTCTACAAAGCCATTAAATGTAGTTACACGTTCGTGCTCAATAAATTCACCAGGAAGTAAAACGGTTTTTATCCTTTGTTCCAGATATTGAGGCTTTGGCAGGAAGGTACCAAGAAATCCTATTAAGTCATTTCGCGAGTATTGTGATATAGGTAATACTAGATTGAAGTTGCTCAAATTTTTCATATAATCAAAATGAGCCTGTGAAAAATGTTTAGGATAGATAGAACGCATTTTCCAGGGGATGGCATCATAGAATACCGCAACGCTTTTCATGCCAATACCATGAATATATTCAAGCAACTTTGACTGTTGAACATTAGAGATCTGGAGTGGAAGTTCAGCCATAAAAAACCAGGTGGTTTTGTTTTCTGAGTCAGGTTCCAGCCAATCAGTCCACATAGGTGGTGACGGCCCGTTCCAACGTGAGAAATATTCGAGTTCTGTCTCGTTCACAGAAATCAATTTACTGTTTTCGGTATCCCATTTAACAGGTATGAGTGAAAAACCCTGTTCCAATAATCCTCTTGCAAGCAGGCGAGTTACACGTTGTATACCTGTATTTTTTGGAAAATTGAGAGTGGCATCAATCCAATAGTAAATATGTTGAATTTTATCAATCATGCAATTTTCTCTATCAATTCGTTTTTTAATTTTAGAAGCATAGTCAATCCATGTCTCCATCGGACGAGCTATGGCTTCTTTTGTAAGATTATCACGCATATTTTTATCTACGATCATACTTGTTATAGCATTGGAAAGAGCAGTTGCATCCTGTGTATTGATCATCAGGCATCCGCCACCTTCACCAACTTCACGCATGGAGCCAAAATTAGCACAAATGCAAGGTTTACCATGCCATAGGCTTTCTAAAATAGGCAGGCCAAAACCCTCCTCTATCGAAGGGAACGCTGTGAAGGCAGATTTTCGGTAGAGTGTATCAAGCTCATCATCTGAAACATGTCCTAAATGGAGGATGCTTTTCTCTTTCTTGATAGCTCTTCTTACCTCTTTAGCTACTGAAAGGTGTAGATTACCAACGAGAATAAGTTGCCAGGGGCTTTCTGGATTTTTTTGCTTATATTCGGTAAAGGCACGAATGAGCATTACTTGGTTCTTCCGTGGTTCTATTGTACCAACGCAGAAAATCACTGGATCATCAGGCAATTGAATATTGATCCTTTCACAATGTTGAGACTCTCCCGGCAGTGAAATAACCGGCAATTCAGGTATGGTTGCTTTATCAGCGTTTTCGTTAGTGTGCCAGTATGAAAGCAAATCATTTGCTGACCATGAAGAGATCGCCCAGACTTCATCTGCAAGTAACAATTCGCGCATATAGTCTGTGTGCAGAATTGCCATCTTTTTAAATTCTTTACGGCGTAGTGGGATAGTATCGTAAAATACAACTCCCAATTTTAATCCGGCTTGGTGCGCCCATAGCGCGATATCGGCCATTAGTGATCTCTTATAGTCATTAATATGAGTAACCTCAGGAACAATTAACCAGTGGTTTTCTCCTGATACATGTGATGCAACGGGAACATGTTGCATTGAAAACAATTGGTAAATCTCTTTTTCCTCATCATTGATCCGGGGACCATTCCATTGGGCAAGATGTTCTCGTTCTGGCAGGCTTATAAGTACACACTGATTATTGAAATTATCCCATTTGACATAACGGACTTGCTCACCAAGCTGGGTCAGGCTTGTTGCCAGGCCACGTGTTACCCGTTGTACACCGGTGTTGGTATGGCAGGAAACTGTATGGTCGACATAGATGTACAAAGTGCGTTTCCCAGTCGGTAATGGTAAAACAGACAAATCAGTCTCTTCACCTATTATTACTTGGTCGACATCTACAATTTGACCTGATAAAACAGATTGAGCACCTGTTGTGAGCATAGCAAAGCCTGCATATAATTCCCTGTGTATATAGGCATACAACCTGGGTATGATGGAATAGGTTGAGATAACTACCTTGTATCTAAGACGAGGGTGCTTTTCTAAAAAAAATACTGCCCTTGCCAAAACATAACGCAATGGGGCGCACAATAAATATAATATTCTTCTTATCAATATTCGGATTATGCGTACGGGATAAAAGTTAATGATTGCTTTTACAATATGCCTGGTATTTCTGCGGCAATTCACAATAAAAAGTAATATATGAGCGATAATTTCCCTACGGTTATTCATTTTCCATGTTTAAAATACATACACTAGATTGAATTAATATATTCTGATTTCCTGCATTTCAATCATTAAATCAGTCAGGATAATAGATAAATCTTTTTGTTTATTGTGAGATATAAAATAAAAACATTAATATTTTTATCTAGCATATTTACGTGTAACCCAGTTATTATGCTACTAACATAGAAAAATCTCAGTTTTTCCTTTTGCTAAAAAAAAGATACAATTTTCTGAAATATCTAAAACCCAGTATTGCTATGCGTAACATCCTGTTTTGAGTTCTTAAATGTCGAATCAATCTATCCCGTTCTTGCATCTTTTTTTCAAATATATCAGTTTTTAATTCAGTTAGACTTAATTTCTCGTTGTTTTTACCGGCTTTCCAATTTTCTCTTACAATGTCATTAATAGTAATATATTTTCTATCGTATTCATTAAAATAATCTTGTTGATTTTTTATATTCCAGCCATTATTTGAATAAAGCCCATAATGTTTCCATGCCTGTCTTGAGTTTGATGATATTGTATCGCAAAAGTGAAGCTTTAACGGTTTGTCAAATTTTTTAAAAACGATAGTGGCGAAATTATAATTACAATCTTCATATTCAAAGTCTGGCTCGCAATAATTCCACTGAGGTTCATCTATTAATCGACATTCTGGTATGGTTTTTATTAATCTATCAATAAGATCGTGACTTGTGTAAAGTCTATGATCAACAGTCGGCTTATTATCACCATCTTTATAATCTTCTTTGAAATCCACAGTAAATATGCCATATCCATTTGGAGCTAATAGATCTGCAATCATCGAAATAAAATATTCATCATCTTTAATATGTTCCAGTACAGAAGTGCATATGATGATCTCATACCTGTCGGATCCTGTATTATTTGAAAGATAAAAGTCTTGTAAATCCATGTTTACATTAGGATCTATTTCGATAACTTTATATCCACAGGCAATCAATGCCTGTGATGCAGTATCTTCGAATGATCCAACAGCTAGTATCTCAGGAGAAATAAATTTCGTAGAAAAATGTTGAACTGCGTGTAAAACAAAGGCCTGTTGTATATTTGCTCTTGGAATTTTATTTTTTATTGTAACTGGACATAGTTTCTCAATAGTTTGAATATATTTAGTATATTTTTCCCTGGAAGTATCATCTAGAATTTTATTAAATCCTTTATTGTCTGGTGTAATATATTTTTGTTCGATATATAAGAGAGCTTCATCAATCCCTTTTTCCCAGCCTGACAATGCGGCATCAGGCTGATAAAGTTTTTTGATATTATCCAGGCCTTTCGTGCCATTTTCGATAATTG
This sequence comes from uncultured Enterobacteriaceae bacterium, assembly GCA_964392105.1. GTDB lineage: Bacteria > Pseudomonadota > Gammaproteobacteria > Eutrophobiales > Eutrophobiaceae > UBA7359. The sequence goes on along the minus strand of CAYMPA010000002.1, from coordinate 23,010 downwards.
TTGTTAAAGAACTGTTTTCAATACAGGGACTGGGATTGCAATGCAATATATGCCGGAACATGCTGGAATTGTTAATTGCAATGGGGACATCTACTGATAGTGCAAAATCAGTAACACTTGCTATTCCTCGTCCTGGATCATTTTCATAGTAAAAGAAATTTAAAGAGTTTTCAGATAGAAACTTGAATATATTCTGATGATTAAAATGTTCATTCGTTACACTAAGGCTGATCTTTTCCTTGGTTATTTTTTTATTCCATATTTTATATTGTTCATCAAACCGTTCATTATTTTTATCGAGACTGTCGTGTGGAGATATATTAAAGCGAATCAGAGCTTCATCAAATTGATCATTAACATAATCTACTATTTTATCAAATCTCTTGTTTTTTGTTAAAAAACCGAAGCTGCCAATTACGACTTTTTTATCGTCGAAACTTCTTTTGATACTGTTATAGGGTTCCAGGATTCTCGGCACTGTAGAAATAATGGGGTTATATGCGACGAGCGTAGGGTCTAATGAAAGATGATAATCGAAAATATCAGAGTTAAATTCGTGGATATTTTCCTGAGCAATTTCATGTTGGATTGCTATATGGATATATTGTTTAAACTTTTTTAATTCACAATTAATCCAGGGCATCACATCTGAGTGATAATTATACAGAATTATATTAGCGTCTATGCGTGATGCATGGGAAATGACTTCTTCTATTGATGTGGCATCAATTTTTTCGACTATATATCTACTTGAATTTTGTATCAGTCTCGTTATTTTTTCGCCATAATCATGTACACCGCATTTTTGGCCTTTATGTAAAACTATTAAAATCTTTTTTTTTATCTGTGTATTATTCATTTGTAATTTTTAACGAAAATTCAGTTGGTATAGATGCTGTTCCGACAAAATCAGGTTGATCTATATTATGAACAGTAAATACATATGCATTTTCAATCCACTCATAATTCCTTTCATGTCTTACACCTGATTTTACAGCAGCTACCGATATGGAGTGGTTGCCTGGGCCAATATTCATCTCTAAATCAATTCGACAGGATATTGCCATGTTTTCATCAAGTTGTTCCAGTTTAATGCCATGATTATGTGTATTAGTTCCATAAATTTCCTGCCCATATTTATCTTTAATTAAAAATCCGATATTTAATTCCGATATTTTTTTTCTGATACTGACATTTATCAATATATATGCTTTTTCACCTGTTTGAATGTCTTTTAGCAACTGATCTTCTGTATTAAAGATGCCCACACTCGTAATAGTAGCTTCTTTAGAACCATGTATGGTTTTGATGTTGTGACCTTCATTATTTATTGCTATATTTTTTCGCTCTTTTCCTAAGATTATTGCATTGTAATAGTCCATCAATATATTAGGCTTATCTACTTTTATCAGCTTTCCATTCTCAATGAGTACCGCTCTGTCACATAGTGATTGAATTGCAGTTTTATCATGAGAAACTAAAAGTATAGATGTCCCTTTTTTCTTGAATTCTTTGATACGTGCAAAACTTTTATGTTGGAAATAAGCATCTCCAACCGCTAATGCTTCATCAACTATCAAGACATCTGGTCGTATAGCTGTGGCGACACTGAAGGCAAGCCGTATCTCCATGCCACTTGAATAAATACGGATTGGTTGATCGATATATTCGTCAATTTCAGCAAAGGCCTCAATTTCCGGCATAAGTTTGGTAATTTCCGGCACACTTAATCCTGCTAACTGTCCAGCCATGAAGACATTTTGTCTTCCGGTAAATTCCGGGTGAAAACCCATGCCCAGTTCCAGTAAGGCTGCAATTCGACCAGATATTTCAACATTACCCGTTGTGGGCTTCGTAGTGCCAGTGATTACTTTTAATAAAGTGCTCTTGCCAGCTCCATTAATACCTACGATACCAACGGCTTCACCTTGATGTACTTCGAAATTAATATCTTGTAATGCCCATATTAGTTGATGACGTGGTTTTGAGAAAGGCAGTATCCATTCCATCAAGCGTGACCAGTGACTAGTATATTTTTTATAGGCTTTGCCTATGTCGATGACTTGAATAGTACTCATTAGAGCTCATCCACCATTTCGCCTGAATGTTTAAGGAAAAGCCGCATTCCAACCAGGCAAAGTAAAATCGCAACTGCACATGGCATAATCAGATTGTTCCAGACTGGTACTTGACCGCTTACAAAAATTGATTGATATGCACCGATAACAGGGGACATAGGGTTGTATGTCAATATCATCAGCCTCGTTGTTTCTGGGAGGATGGATGCCGGGTATATGATAGGTGTAAGCCAGAACCAGAATTGAAGAAAAATAGTAAAGAATTGCCCAACATCTCTAAAAAAAACGTTTAGTACACCAAGTGAAACTCCTAATCCGATGGCGAATACAATTTGAATTATCAAGACCGGGATGATTGAAAAAATAACCCAACCAGGAAAATTGTCACTTATTATCAGGAAACCAATGAATAAACAAAAGATAATGGTAAAGTTGAGACCTGCACTGAGGACAGTAATGGTAGGTAAGCAAATACGCGGGAAACTAATCTTTTTCAGCAAATTTGCATTATCGAGAAATACAGTTTGTCCGTGCCCGACAATCTCGGCAAATAATCCCCATGTTATGATGCCTGCACATATATATATGCTATAGCCAAAAGAAGAATCAATATCAGGAAGTTTGGCCTTCATATTTTGTGAAAAAATTACGGTATAAATGATAATTAAAGAAAGTGGATTAAGCACTGTCCATGCTATTCCTAACATAGAGTTACGGTATTTTGATTGAAAATCACGTTTAACACTGCCTATGACGAAGCCACGGTATGACCAAAGGTTTCTCAGTTGAACTAGAAGTCTCAGGTGAAAGTTTGAAAAGGTCATAACACTATATTCCAGATATCAAACATGGGCATCGAAATATTAATCATTACTAATTAACCTTATATAATCGTGTGTAATACAAAATATTTTTTGATTTATATTCATAGATTGATTGATTTTCAGAAATGTTTAATCAACGTATTATATGTTTTAAATGTTTGATCAGCACAAGAATGCCAGGAAAAGTTTTTCGCTCTTTCCAAGCCTTGTTTTGATAAATTTTCAGAATATTCATTATCGCTTAATACTTTCTTAATTATTTCTGTCCATGCAGGTATATTATCTGGATCAAGTAATATATCAGGATCATTTAATATTTCTGGCATAGAACTAGAATTTGATGAAATAACAGGTGTTCCGCATGCCATGGATTCTAATACGGGCAATCCAAATCCTTCATATCTAGATGGGTATGCAACGAGAGATGCCCCGGAAATTACAGCAGGTAAATGAGCCTGTTTTACATAACCAAGAAAAACCAATTTACCATTCTCTATCAAATGTGAATGTTGTAGTATAATATCACTTTGTTTCCAACCATAAGCACCTACAATAACCAGAGAATAATTATCTTGAATATCTTTAGGTAGTTTGCTGTATGCTTGAATTATAGTATTTAAGTTTTTTCTTGGCTCTATTGTACCAACAGACAAAATATATTGTTTATATTGTAAGGAATAATTACTCAGAGTAATTTTTATTGCATCCTTATCTACGGGATAAAAAAAATCATTTACACCACAATAGATAACACTGATACGCTCAGGATTAACGCCGAAATACGAAACTAGTTCATTCTTCGAAAATTGTGAGATTGTTATTATGTGTGATGATTGTTCCAGGGCTTTTGGTATATGTTTTTCTTGCCATGCAACTCGAGAGTAAGGGTGTGTTTCTGGGAAGCGGAAACAGGAAAGGTCATAAAAAGTAAATATAGTAGGTATGTCTGACATGTAAATACAGTTTCCGGTAAAATGCACGATGTCTGGCTTGTATTTTTTGAGACCACCATAAAACATTCTTTTCTGGTAAATATAATTGATGTTTTTTCTAATTAATTTTCCTTTTTCACCAAATATATCAAAGGCACTTTTAATGATGTTTAATGAGTAGGGGCTATAATTTGAATAATTAATATCTAAATCTTTTTTGCTCCATGATGACCCAAGATAAAAATCTATTTCAATATCATCATCCAAGTGTCGAAGGGAATCGGATAAATTGCTAACATATTGATATATGCCAGCCTTAATACCGAATAAGGGGCTTGCATCAAAAGCAATTTTTAGATTAGGCGCATTCAAAATTAAATGAAAATATGGTTTCCAACTATTCGTGCTAATACCGGTGCAGATATTTTTACCATTAATCTAGCTAAAGGGCTAAGGGAAAATGGAATTGAAATCGAGATTACATGGTTTCCGCATTTAGCTGAGGTTTTGCCTTATCCGCTTCAGTATATAAAAGCACCAAAGAATATAGATATTATACATACAAATAGTTGGTATGGATTTGCTTTTTCACGAATTAACATTCCTACTGTGATTTCTGTATTTCATTGGGTACATGATCCAGCGCTATCGCCTTATAAATCTATAACGCAGAAATTCTATCATGATAATTTTATTAAGCGATATGAATACTCCAGTATTGATACTGCAACAGTAATTACAGCCATAAGCGAATATACAGGCAATCAATTAAGTAATGCTTTTCCGGAAAAGAATATTCAGATAATAAATACAGGCATAAATACAAACTTATTTAGACCAAAAAATAATTATACTGAAAATAATAAGTTTAAATTATTATTTGTTGGTTTACCTAGCAAAAGAAAAGGGTTCGATTTATTATTTCCAATAATGGAAAAACTCCCCAAAAATATAGTGCTGTATTACACTCAAGGGGATATAAAAGGGAATAATAACATTATAAAGTTAGGCGAATTAACTCTAATGAATTTAATGAAACATTATCAAGAATGTGATGCATTACTTTTCCCAACCAGATACGAAGGATTTGGATATGTGGTGGCAGAAGCCATGGCATGTGCTAAACCTGCCATCTCTACAAATTGTTCCGCAATTCCGGAATTAATTACCAACAATAAATCTGGATTATTATGCCCAACAGATGATGTTTCATCCTTTGTTAATTCAGTTATACGCTTATCGAAAGACAAACATCTATGTACAATGTTAGGTCAGGAAGCGAGAAATAAGATTGTTAATAAATTCAAACTTGAAAGTATGATTAAAAAATATATCCAATTATATAAAACATTAGTCTAAATATACTATGGTCAAAAAAGCGTTAATTACAGGGATTACAGGGCAAGATGGTGCATTTTTGTCACAGTTTCTCCTAGATAAAGACTACGAAGTATATGGTGCATACAGACGTAGCTCATCACCAATTACTTGGCGTCTTAACGAATTAGGTATTGAAGGTGACATAAAAATGATACCGTTTGAACTGCTGGAATATTCAAATATATTAAGCGTAATTGAAGAAATACAGCCTGATGAAATTTATAATTTAGCTGCACAAAGCTTTGTTAAAGGATCATTCGAACAACCAATTTATACAGCTGAAGTAGATGCTGTCGGCGTATTGAAAGTGTTAGAGGCAATTAGAGCAGTTAATCCAGAAATAAAATTTTATCAAGCATCAACATCCGAGTTATTTGGTGTACCAAAGGAAATTCCTCAAATAGAAACAACACCTTTTTATCCTCGGAGTCCCTATTCCGCAGCGAAGTTATTTGCACATACTATTACGGTTAACTATAGAGAGGCATATGGACTGCACGCTTCTGCTGGGATCTTATTCAATCATGAGTCGGAATTTAGAGGGATAGAGTTTGTAACCAGGAAGATCACTTCTTCATTAGCTAGTATTATAGATGGGAATCTTGACTCCTTTGAATTAGGCAATATATATTCTAAGAGAGACTGGGGTTACGCAAAAGATTATGTGTCTGCGATGTGGGAAATGTTACAACAGGAAAATGCAGATGAATATGTTATTGCAACCGGAGAATCACACACAATTAAAGAATTTATTACGGTAGCAGCTGAGTCTGTTGGATTTGACCTGGAATGGTCTGGGGAAGGGTTAAATGAATATGCAATTGATAAGAATAAGGGAAAAAAATTAATTACAATTAATGAGAAATATTTCCGCCCTTCAGAAGTTGATATGTTACAAGGGGACTCAAGTAAGGCGAAAGATATATTAGGCTGGAAACCAACAGTTACATTTGAGCAACTTGCTGAAATAATGGTTAAATCAGATTATGAAAGAGTGAAAAATGGGAAACCATTATTGTAAAAAATATATTATGACGTTTTTGCACGATAATTACCTAATTATTCATTTAATCGTTTTTAAAAATACAGATACAGGTTCTCCATTTTCCTCAGAGTGGTGTGTCCATAATGGTTCGGTTGTACCATTGAAATACACTTGTAAATCTAAACCATTTATATTTTTTCTTGTTTTTCTTGGGTGAATTCTGCTGATATAAACATACTCTGCATCACTAATATTATTTACTTTATATAAATCTTCATCAGAATAACTAAAAGATATGCTTTGGCTATGGCGATTGGCTAATAGCGCTATGTATACAGGGGCAAAGTGCAGAATAGTCTCTTCTGTATCAGTCATTAATTCAATAGTATTCATGTCTTCAAACATAGTCATTTGTGTTGAGGCAATATTTCTTGCGTGTTTAAGATCCGGAAACCTGTAAAATTCGAGGATATGATGGTAACCATATTCCTTGCCAGTATGGTATCTATGCCATAAATATGAAAGTGTTGGTCCAATTGTAGCAAACGATATAAGTAATAAAAGAAAAACGGGTTTTCCTGTTGGTATGGATGTTAAGTTTTTAGTAATTATATAAACAGCAAAAAAAGCATATATTATTAATAGAGCATGAATTGGATATATAAATCTTAGTGCTTGCCCGGGATGAGGCCATACCAATAATATACACAGGTACAACAATACATAAAATGCATCTAATTTTAATTGTCGTAATCTAATAATTATTCCTATGCACGCTAATATACCGATTAATAGTACAAGTAGGTGTGGAATAATTAAATCATCAACCCAGTAGTACTGCCAGGCTGCAAACCATGCTTCGAGTAATACTTCTGGTTGTCCGAATATATTTAATTCACTGAATTGTTGAATATATTGTGATGGGACAGTAGCTTGATTAATTAATTTTGAAAGTAAGGTTAATGATATTGTTAGGATAATAGGTGTAATGAATTTATATATGGATAGTGATTTATTTTTCCACATAACAAATCCGACTATTATATAGGCGAAAAACATTGACACACCTATTGTTCTTGTCAATATAAGTAGTGTAAAAAGCAAGCCTAGTAAAACGGAAAAAGATAGTTCAGATTTACTCTGATTAGGAAATAACATGAGAACCAATAAACTTATGTATATATAAAGATTCTCGCTTAAAATACCAAGGTTGTTTAGCCATGTTGATGGGCTCAATGAAAAAATTATTGTTATGCCTAATGCTTGCCAGTTTGATGCAAAGTATCTTCTAGAAATCATATAAATTAGTGGTAAAGAAATAATCAGGAATATTGTTGTCATAATATGAGCAGCATACATATTGTGAACAGTGCCAGTGATAGCAAGAATAAAGGGGAAAAAAGGCGGGAAATCTTGAAATTGCCATAAAGCTTGTATTGGAGGTGATGCCTCTTTCCATGGCGACATATAGAGTCCCATTAGCATGTAATTAGCACTGTCACTGGCAAATGTCGATAAATTATCATGCCAAACGAAGTTTAAACTTACATACGAATAAACAATTAGAAAAAATATAGCGAATGCATAATGAAGGGATAAAGAGTCGTATTTAAATATATTATATTTCATATGAAAAATATCTAATTATTATGTTTATTTTTATTGATGCGTCGAATCAAAAGAATACTGGTTTTATCATCCTTGGTAGAGTCAGAAAAAAACTGTTTCACATCATATCCATGATCTTCATTAATGTGTTGTTGGGGATAAAAAGGTGGGTAAGAATTATTAAGATCAGTAATATTCATGGCTAAAAAGAAATTACAAGCTTTAGTCTGGTTCTCAAATTCCGCAGTGGAATCGGTATAGGGAGGGAAAATACCACTAATTCTATGAGTATATAATATTATGATTGGTGCCTGATATGCATATACACATTCATTCATGGGTATATGCTTGGCTATTTCAGGAAGCATTTCGATAATTGTCTTATTAAATGATACTTGTTTCAGGGCTATTTCGTTTGTTGTCGGAAGCAGCCAGTTACGGCTACGCCGATAAGGCATCAATTCACTAGGAATTTCTTTATAACCTCTGTCTATAAACTGCCTGGAGGATGGGTATGCAATTGAGATAATCGATAAAACCCAAAGAGTAATTATCAGGTTATGCATCTTTTTGTTAGTAGGAAGAGATTGTATGCCAATCCACATATAAAACAGGAAAAGCGGTAATAAAGGATATAAAAAACGGGATACAAAAAATACATTTTGATATGGCCAGATCAAGATGACAGCTAAATAAAAAGGTATGCTCAAAGCATCGAGTTTTAACTGTTTTATTCGCATGAAAAAACCTAAAACTGCAAAAACAAAAAGTATCATTGCTACAAAAACAGTTAAATAACGGTATATACCATAAGATTCAACAATTGAAAAAAGCCAACTCCATGAGTCAACCAGTGTTGCAAGGCGGGTGGCCATCACTTCGAATATGTGGGCTAATGAAAATCCTGCAGAGATTGTTAACAAGTCATCAAAATAACTTGGGTGATTTTGTACTATATTTCTACTAAAAGTCCATAGTAGAAAAGGTGAAAGGACAGATACTATGTAAACCAATCTGTTTTTAGTGCGCTTTAACAGTAATAAGAGAATAAATGCGGTAGCGATGGCGATACCAATAGAGCGAGTAAGCGTTGATAAGGCGATTAACAATGCAGTGGCTAACCATTTTTGGCCGGGTTTAATTTTGCTGTCACTGCAAAGAAAGGCAGAATAGATAAAGCACATAAATAGGAACTCACTCCACAAACCTTGAGACATAATTAAAGTACTAGGTAAGAGGGCAAGTAAAATAAGAATTGTTATTGTAAGATTTAATTGATCACTTTCGTGCCATGTCCATATTCCAAAAATCATAATTGATAGTAATAAAATGCCGCATGATATCTGTGCGGCAAGTACAGTGTGATGTGAATCAACACCCATTAATCCAAGTACAATAGGATATAACGGAGGGAATCGGCTCACTTTACGGACAAGATCTAAAACAGGTGATTCTTCAGACTTCCACGGAGAATAAAGTTCTGCCTGCAACAGGTACATGGCATCATCTGAAAATATTCCAGCTACACGGTCATTGGATGTAAACGTAAAGTAAAAAATTGATATAGCAATTACAAGGAGTGCAATTAAGCTATAGCTTGAAAATAGTTGTCTATATATTTTTTTAGTTATTGTATTTGAAATTGTGGTTTCATCATTTGTCATGAAAGGCTATTTGGGATGATAAGTAAGTAAATTATACAGTGTCATGACTAGAGCAGCGATACCAGGTATATGCTAAGTTCATGCTATAACTCATTAGTTAAATATGTAATTATTACTTTCGACAGATTCAATTTGTTAGAGTTTGTTAGTTTAATCAAGCTTTGTCAGAAAGAATATTATTGAAATACTTAATAGTACTACTTAGACCATCTTCTAGTTTAGTAGTTGGTGTCCAGCCTATTAGTTCTTTTGCTTTAGTTATGTCCGGGCAGCGTTGTTTTGGATCATCCTCCGGCAATGGCAGGTTTATTAACTTCGATTGACTGCCGGATAATTCAATTATCTTTTCAGCGATTTGCTTGATTGATAATTCAATCGGGTTGCCAAGATTGACAGGTTCGTGAATTTGGCTCGTATTCATTAACGATATTAGTCCTTGAATAAGGTCGTCCACATAGCATAATGATCTTGTTTGGTGCCCATCGCCATAAATAGTAATTTCCTTGCCAGAGATTGCTTGTACTATAAAGTTACTGACAACGCGGCCATCATTTATTGCCATATTTGGCCCATATGTATTGAATATTCTGGCAACCCTGATATCAAGCCCGAGCTCGCGATGATAATCAAAAAACAGGGTTTCTGCACATCGTTTACCTTCGTCATAACATGAACGTATACCAGTGCAACTGACATTCCCCCAATAATCTTCGGTCTGTGGATGTACCGTTGGATCACCATAAATTTCACTTGTTGATGCTTGCAGTATCGGTATATTTAATCGTTTTGCGAGACCAAGGACATTGATTGCTCCAGATATACTAGTCTTTGTTGTCTGGATTGGATATTTTTGGTAATACACGGGGCTGGCAGGGCAGGCGAGGTTATATATTTGATCGACTTCAATGTAGATTGGAAATGTAATATCGTGACGAAGAACCTCAAAATAAGGATTATCCAATAGATCGATAATATTGTCTTTTGAGCCTGTATAAAAGTTATCAAGGCAAATCACTTCATTGCCTTCATAAAGTAGTTTTTTACATATGTGAGAACCTAAGAAACCTGCTCCCCCTGTTACTAAGATACGTTTCTTCATATTAATTATTTATTCTAGAATAATTGACTTATAACGATTTAAGTGTATCACTTTTTATTTAAGGAACTCTTTATTAAATGCTGACTAATTAGGCATGATCATGATATTTTTTGTAATATTGCTTTAATTATTTTGGGGTTTGCTGAAATGATACTGCCACTCTCCATAAAGTTAACGCCTCCTGATATTTCACTATTTATCCCACCCGCTTCTTGCACGATCAATGCACCGGCAGCAATATCCCAAGGTTTAAGATCATATTCCCAAAAACCATCCAAGCGACCACATGCAACATAGGCAAGATCTAATGAAGCTGCACCGGCACGTCTGATTCCAGCTACCATAGGAAACAATGCCTGAAAACTGGATATAAAACTATTCATCTGATGTTCATCTCTAAAAGGAAAACCAGTACCGAGTAATGCACCATCCAGAATTTTATGTGTGCTAACACGAATTTTTTTATTATTAAGTTGTGCGCCCTTACCTTTTGAAGCCGTGAATAATTCTTGTTTAAGCGGGTCATAGATCACGGCTTGATCCAGACGACCTTTGTGTTGTAGAGCGATTGATACAGCAAAATGAGGGAAGCCATGTAAAAAATTAGTAGTACCATCCAGGGGGTCGATAATCCATAGGAAATCACTATCACCGGATTTACCACTTTCTTCGCCCAGAAAGGCATGTTCTGGATATGAATGTTTAATGGTATTTATAATGGCGAATTCGGCTTGCCTATCGACTTCCGTGACAAAATCATTTTTACCTTTGACATCAACAGAAATGTCACTTACGCGATCCATTTCACGTACAATAAGATCTCCAGCTGTACGAGCAGCACGTATAGCAATGTTGAGCATTGGATGCATAAGAATTTTTAAATTCCTGAAAATATGAAAAACGTATTCTACGTTGAGTGAAATGATGAGTGAAGTGATTAAATATGAATTCGGTATTTAGTAACGTACGGATTGTCCTGGTTGGCACGACACATCCAGGTAATATTGGAGCAGCAGCACGGGCAATGAAAACGATGTCACAGAATAATCTATATTTAGTGAATCCGAAAGAATTTCCCTCTGCGGAGGCGACAGCACGGGCAGCAGGTGCTGATGACATATTGGCAAATGCAAGAATTCATCCTGATTTAAAATCTGCAGTTTCAGATTGTGAACTGGTTATTACTACCAGTGCAAGAGTCAGGAGTATTCCCTGGCCAATGGTTACACCCCATGAATGTGCGGAAAAGATAGCTGAATTAGGTAATGGAAATACAGCAATTGTATTTGGTAGAGAGAATTCAGGTCTAAGTAATGACGAAATGGAGCTTGGTAACATGGTATTACAAATACCTACCGATTTAGATTTTAGCTCGCTTAATTTGGCATCGGCAGTTCAGATAATTTGTTATGAATTATTACTCCAACGTCAAAGCGATCAAAGTGAGGAAGTGTCTAGTAATGCAATTCAATTTATAAATCAAGAAAAAATGGAAATGTTTTATACTCATCTGGAAGAATGCATGACTGACATAGGATTTTATGACATTGAAAACCCTCGTCTATTGATGCATAGAATGCGGCGGTTGTTTAATCGTGCTCATCTGGATGAAAGTGAATGGAAAATATTACGTGGCTTTTTTGCCAAGATTCAAGATAAAAATAATTAAAAAGATTGGGCTTCGATTATGGAAAATGAATTATTTGATGAAATGTATAAAATTGAAACCAGACACTGGTGGTTTGTTGCGAGACGGAAAATAATTGAAAGTGTAATTCAGAAATTGGATTTTGGTAAGAACCCTCATATTCTTGATGCGGGTTGTGGAAATGGAGATAATCTTAGCCTTTTATCAAATTATGCTGAAGTGGTTGCGCTGGAAAGGGACGATAATGCACTGACAAGGGCACAAGCAAGGCATATAGGCAGGGTAGTGAAAGGAGAATTGCCTGACAATATCCCTAGGGAAATAAAAAAAGATAATGATTTAATAGTGATGTTGGATGTTTTAGAACATATTGATGATGATGAGAAAAGTATGTTTGTATTGAGAGATTTGGCAAAGAGTAATGGCGCGATATTAATTACTGTTCCGGCATATCAATTTCTTTGGAGTAGTCACGATGAATTGCACCACCATAAAAGAAGATATACTGCTCGATACCTGAAAAATATTTTAGAAAATAATGGATGGGAAGTAGATTATATTTCATATTTTAATACCTTTTTATTTCCATTGGCACTTATAGATAGAATAAAACAAAAAATCTTTCCATCATCAAAAGATATTGAGTTAAAAATGCCTCATAAATATATTAATTCTTTTTTTGAAAAAATATTCAGCCTGGAATCAAATATAATTGGAAAATTTTCATTTCCTTTTGGTCTGTCAATAATCGTTGTAGCAAGGAAATTATAAACCTTTACATGGAAAAAAGAGATCCAAGCGACAAGAAGTTATTATCTATTGTAGCCCCTGCTTACAATGAAGAAGCAGGATTAGACGAATTTTATTCAAGATTAATCAGTTCAACAAAAGATTTAAATATTGAGCTGGAAATTATATATGTGAATGATGGTAGTCAGGATGACACTCTTGAAATAATGAGTAATCAACGTAGTAATGACCCAAGAATTACAATAATAGATTTAAGCAGAAACTTTGGTAAAGAAATTGCTCTCACTGCGGGTCTGGATCATGTGTCAGGAGATAGCGTGGTGATTATAGACACTGACCTTCAAGATCCACCTGAATTAATTCCAAGATTGGTTGAAATATGGCTTGAGGGTTACGATGTTGTTAATGCGAAAAGAGTCAAGAGAAAGGGTGAAAGCTGGTTTAAGAAACTTACTTCATATATTTATTATCGTTTTTTATTTCAATTAAGCGATATAAAAATCCCAAAAGATACCGGTGATTTTAGGTTGTTAGGTCGAAATGCTTTAGACGCGTTATTAAAGTTACGAGAAAAACATAGATATATGAAAGGCCTGTTTGCATGGGTGGGATATTCTCAAACTGAAATTACATACGAACGTGATGAACGTTATGCAGGTAAAACAAAATGGGGTTTTTGGGGGCTAGTAAATTTAGCATTTGAAGGCTTAACTTCATTTTCTGTATTACCTTTGAGATTAGCTTCTATGGTGGGTGTATTATCAGCATTTATTGCCATAGTTTTTGGAATAGTTATCATCTTAAAGAAATTTATTTATGGTGATCCAGTTGCAGGGTATCCATCCTTGGTTGTATTGATTACTTTTATAGGCGGCATACAACTTCTTGCGCTTGGTGTGATCGGAGAGTATCTAGGTCGCGTATTTAATGAAACAAAAAATAGGCCGCTTTATATTGTAAAAAATATGCAAGAATCCATGTTTTATCAAAAATAAATGATAAATCTTTGTCGAATAATTGATGGTATTTTATTAAAAGTAAAATTTAATTATTTAAATTTTACTTTAGGATCTTCTTCGTTACTAGTTGTAACTTCTCCAAGTACCCAGGCATTCTCACCAATACCGTTTAAAAAAGATAATGTTTTATTAAAATTTTTATAATCCACACATAACATCATACCAACACCACAATTAAATGTTTTGTACATTTCATGTGAATCAATATTTCCTTTTTCTTGAAGCCAATTAAAAATGGGCGGTAGTTTCCAGCTGTCAGCGACAATTTCTACTGATAAATTGTCGGGAATGACTCGAGGAATATTTTCAATCAAACCACCGCCAGTAATATGTGCGATAGCCTTTACCGGGACTTCTTTAATTAATCCAAGGATTTGTTTTACGTAGATCCGGGTTGGTTCAAGCAAGTGTTCTAATAGTGTTTTCTCATCCAAAGATTCTGATAAATCCTGGTTAGTATCTGTAATAATTTTCCTGATAAGAGAATAACCGTTCGAGTGACAACCACTTGATGCCAGTGCGATTACTACATCTCCCTCTGACGCATCTTGACCAGTTATAATTTCATCCTTTTCAACTGCGCCTACACAAAAACCGGCCAGGTCATAATCCCCTGGCTGATACATCCCTGGCATTTCAGCAGTCTCACCTCCAATAAGACTGCATTCCGCTATAGTACAACCCTGTGCAATACCATTAATTACTGTTTCGGCGACATCTACATCAAGGCTGGAACAGGCAAAATAATCAAGGAAAAACAGGGGGTCTGCGCCTTGTACTATCAAGTCATTCACGCACATGGCAACTAGATCAATACCGATTGAATCATGTCTGTTATTTTCTATGGCCAGTTTGATCTTAGTGCCAACACCATCCGTACCGGATACCAGTACGGGTTGTTTGTAATTTAATGAGGCAAGATCAAATAGGGCACCGAAACCACCAAGGCCGCCCATCACGCCTTGTCTATGAGTACTGCTAACGGTCTTTTTCAGGCGTTTAACCAGTTCATTGCCTTGTTCTATGTTAACGCCAGCGTCATCATAGCTGAACTTTTTTTCTGTGGGTTGTTTCATTAGTACATGGTATCGGTGTCGTCACGTTCTCGCAATCCTTGACTTAAAGACGAGTCTTGCTTAGCGTGCTCAACATGAAATTTAGAACAACATTTTTTATTTGTTTATTTGTACTCATATCTCAACCTGTCTATGCAATAAAGGTATCGGGACTCTATCAGGCAACAGTTCCTGTCAGTGATGAGTCTGCATCAACACGTAATCCTGCCTTAAAACAGGCGCTTATCCAGGTTTTGGTAAAACTGACCGGGGACAGAAATATTAGTAAAAGCAGTAATATTAGTGCATTAATCGAGCGGCCAGAGCGATTTGTTCAACAATTTCGTTATCGACAGGCAACTAATGAAGAGAATCAACAAATCCAGTCCCCGGAACTATGGGTTCAATTTGACGAAACTGCATTGAATGATGCGCTCAGGAGTTATGGTCTAACGGTTTGGGGAAAGGAACGTCCGTCGATATTAGTCTGGTTGGCTCATGAAGGTAATGAAAGTCGTCGTCTTGTGAGTTTTGAAGAAAGTCCTGAATATCTGACCATGTTGGACCAACGAGCTTCAGCCAGAGGTGTTTCATTATTATTACCATTACTAGATCTTGAAGATACATCGCGAATAAGCGTTAGTGATATATGGGGCGGTTTTAAAGAGCCTATATTAGATGCATCCAAACGTTACCAAACAGATGTAGTGTTGACAGGTAAATTAATTCAGATATTACCAACTCTATGGGAATCACAATGGTCTGTTTATATTGATGGCCAGGTAATGAGTTGGACTAGCCAGGGTGAACTGGTTGAAATCGTGTTGGAAGAAGGCGTTGATGAACTTGCAGATAGGCTTGCTACACAGTATGCAAATACAGGTTCGACTCGTACCAAAGTTATTGAGTTATTAGTATCAAATGTTAATGACCTGGATGAATATGCCAGGACTTTGTCTTATCTGGAGTCATTACAATCTGTCAGAACAGTACAAGTGAAACGTGTCTCGACAGATAAAGTTATGTTTGAATTAATCAGCCATGGCGGACTAAATGCAATTAATCAGGCAATTGCACTTGGAAAAACACTTGAACTTGTTAGTAATAGCGAACAGTTGACATATCGTTTATTAACAAGATGAGTACTAAAATAACAGATGCCCGGAAATGGTTGATTCTGGTAGTAATAATAGCGTCTGGATACTTATTGTTTTTGTTAGCACCGATATTAACACCATTCCTGATTAGTGCCTTTCTTGCCTATCTTGGTGATCCTGCTGTAGACAGGCTGGAAACAATAAAATTTTCGCGGACTATATCTGTTATCTTTGTATTTCTTCTGATGTTGATTATTGGATTATGTTTTTTATTAATTGTATTTCCTTTAATTGAAGAACAAATCAGGCGTTTACTAGTACGCATACCAGATATGATTGACTGGATACAGTCAGAGTTTATCCCCTGGTTAACACAACGATTTGGATTAGACCCTGACATGGTAAATTTGGATGATATCAAGCAATCATTAACCGGACATTGGCAGACATTAGGTAATATCGTTGGAAAGTTTATATCGAAGATTTCTGCTTCCGGGCAATTATTATTACTTTGGTTAAGTTATGTTTTGCTGGTGCCTGTCGTTACTTTTTATTTACTAAGAGATTGGGATCTGTTCGTTGCAAGAATAAGAGAATTGATCCCCAGAAAATACGAAATTGTTGTAACTCAATTAGCAATAGACAGTGATGCTGTTTTAGCCGAGTTTTTTAGAGGTCAGCTCCTGGTAATGTTTGCCCAAGGTGTGTTCTATAGTATTGGTTTATGGTTAATTGGCCTGGAATTTTCATTATTGATTGGCTTGACTGCAGGTTTGGTTAGTTTTGTTCCCTATCTCGGAGTTATTGTTGGAATTACGATTGCTGGTATTGTTGCGATTCTGCAGTTTCACGATTTTGTCCATGTTGTTTATGTATTAATAGTTTTTGGGGCAGGGCAAATGCTCGAAGGTATGGTTCTTTCTCCATTATTAATAGGAGACCGAATTGGTTTGCATCCTGTTGCAGTAATATTTGCGGTAATGGCGGGCGCACAATTGTTTGGATTTTTTGGTATGCTAATAGCCCTACCAGTCGCAGCTGTAATAATTGTCCTGTTGAGGCATTTCCACGAACAATATTTAAATAGCAACCTTTATACACCATGATGGGACATTCATCCGTACCTCAGATACCATTTCAGTTTGGTAACTTTCAACAGAATGATCTTGCTTCGTTCCTGCCGGGAGAAAATCAAACCTTGTTACAATTATTAAAAGGGATTGCTAATAATGAAAGCAAACATTGTCTTTATCTGTGGGGTTCGTCTGGAACAGGTAAGACACATCTCATGCAGGCAGTATGTAAACAGGCAAATGAATTAAATCTGCATGTAGCTTACATCCCGTTAAAGCAGCATAAAGATTTCAGTCCTGAAATATTGCATGATTTAGGTGAACTGGATTTAGTATGTATAGATGATCTTGAATGTGTTTCCGGTCAAATTGAGTGGCAACAAGGATTGACCTGGCTCTATAATGAATTACGTGACAATCATCATTCATTGATAATCAGTGCAAATATTTCGCCTACAAATATTGCCCTTGAAATCGACGATCTGAAATCAAGGTTGTGTTGGGATCAGGTATATCAAATAAAATCACCCAATGATGATCTGAAGATTGAGATACTTAAGCAAAAGGCTGGGGCCCGGTCATTTGAACTTGGTGATGATGTTATTGAATATCTTATTCGCCGTGTTGATCGGGATTTAGGGTCGCTAATGAAAATTCTTGATGAGATCGACCATGCATCGCTTGCAGCAAAGCGAAAAATAACGATACCCTTTGTAAAAAAACTAATCAGCTAATTTTTTTGTAATTACAGCCAGGCGTTTTCCCATAGCAAGACAGAGTTCCTTTTCATTTTCACTAATGGGCAGTTCATTTTTGTCCCCGGCAACATGGGTTGCACCATACGGTGTGCCACCACCTTCTTTCGCAAATAAACCCGGTTCAGTATAGGGCAAACCGACCATAAGCATTCCATGATGCATTAATGGCCACATCATTGATAATAGTGTTGTTTCTTGCCCACCGTGTAAACTTGCCGTTGAACTGAATACTGCTGCCGGTTTACCAGCCAAACTACCTGAAACCCAAATATCAGATGTAGAGTCAATGAAATACTTCATTGGTGCTGCCATATTTCCAAATCGGGTTGGACTGCCCAGTGCAAGACCATCACATTTAATTAAATCATCATGCGTTGCAAACGGTGGACCGGACTCAGGAATATCAGGTTCAATACTTTCTGGTGTTGTGGAAACAGAAGGTACGGTTCGTATACTTGTTTCACATTCTGCTACGGACTCAATACCGTGGGCAATATGGCGTGCCATCTCGGCAACACTGCCACTACGGCTATAGTAAAGTACGAGAATTTGTGTCATTTCAGGGCACCACTAAAAAATATCAAGGACTGATTCCGGCGGTCGACCAATAGCCGCCTTGTTGTTTGCCAGGACTATTGGACGTTCAATTAATATGGGGTTTTCCACCATAGCATCGAGTAATGCTTCATCGTTACCAATTTTGTCATCAATATTAAGCTCTTTGTAAACCGATTCCCCTTTTCGCATTAAGTCCAAAGGATTTATATCCAGTTTGTTCAGAATGTCCTGCAAGGTTTGTTGGTCAGGTGGTGTTTTTAGATATTCTATTATTTCCAGAGCAATGCCTTTCTCTTCCAATAAAGCGAGTGTTTGTCTGGACTTGGAACACCGTGGATTATGGTAGATAGTTGCTTTCATGGCGCCCCCGTTACTGTATATTAACAATTTGGTGTTTAAATTATTCCATTGTAATTAACGATAGTGCTACTTTGGAATGTATCTAATTATGATAATTATAACGAATCAATATGACGAGTTGAATTAAGAGGCTACCTGGTAATAATGATTCCGGCTGCAAAGTTCCCTATTTGGTGCAATTTCCTGTTTACTTTCGTTAAATAGAATGACTATTCGCCTCAATCGATCATAAAATTGCCCTCAAATAGAACTATTTTCGACTCGAAATATTATTACCAGATAGCCTCTAATAAAATGTCGGATAATCTTATTAAAATAATTCAAAACGGTCTGGTACAGGCATTCTATTTTTCCCGTTTTTTTCTACGCCATTTTTACATGTTGCGCGGGATGCAAACAGCATCATCACTTGCATATACAACACTACTTTCAATTGTTCCATTAATCACAGTCATGTTTGGCTTATTCGGGAAAATTTCAGTTTTGCAGGATTTTTCTGATTCAATACAGGATTTTATTTTTTCCAGTTTCGTGCCTCAATTTGGCTGGACGATACAGGGATATATATCCGATTTTTCAACGAAGGCCTCGCAGCTTACGATAAGCGGGAGCATGGTTTTGATACTTATTGCCATAATGTTAATGGCAACTATCGATAATGCCTTCAATCGGATCTGGTTTGTACGGAATAAACGCAGTCCGGTTGCACGTTTACTCGTTTATTGGGCTGTGCTTACCCTGGGGCCTTTACTAATAGGTGTAGGACTCGCAACAACATCATATTTACTCTCTTTACCTGTCGTAGCCGATGTTGATACCACCCTGAATTTAAAATCACACCTTCTCAGCTGGCTCCCGTTTCTGACTACATCGATTGCATTTACCTTACTTTATATCCTGGTTCCAAATTGTTATGTCTCCAAGAGGCATGCAGTAGCGGGAGGTGTTATTTGTGCGGTGTTATTTGAGTTGGCCAAATATGGATTTGGTATCTACATTAAGGAAATGCCAAGTTATGAAAACATTTATGGTGCAGTAGCAATTATCCCGTTATTTCTTGTATGGATTTATGTCTCCTGGGTAATCGTTCTGTTTGGTGCCCATATTACCTTTTGTCTGTCTTCATTTCGTTTACAGGACGAAATTGAACATCGTAGTAAAGGGGGTTGGAACTATATGGACGTGCTACGTGTTCTTGATTTCTTATATCAGGCACAAAAGGAAGGTCGGACTGTCTCTATACCGGAGTTAAGGAAAGGTTCTATATTATTACCCCATCATCAAATGAATGATTTACTTGATCATCTGCAAAGATTTAAGTGGGTCAATCAAAGTTCAAATGGACAGTGGTTGTTATCAAAAGATATGAAGGAAACCAGCTTGTTTGACTTACATAAGTTATTACCTGTTCGGCTACCTATAGCAGCTGATGAATTAGATGACGATAAACTGTCAAATAGTTTGAAAACCCGCCTTGGCAATCATCAAGAACAAGTCTCACAGCATTTATCCATATCAATAGATGAGTTTCTTAAGGATGCGAATACATAGCCTGCATGTTGCACGAGTACGCTAGTATTCGAGCTAAATTTGTTGCCCTCATAGATTTTAGCGTTGACTGAAAAGATACCGTTTGTACCTAGCCTATCGCTTGACGAGCCCTCACTTATTCTGGGCACGTTATACACGCACATACTCCTTCTACCAGAGCTACGGCTATGATTGCAGTCGCGAGTACGCGCATAACGTACCATCCCGGCGTGATCATCTTGCCAACTCGTGCAACATACGGGCTAATAAATTACCTGGTTTTATATTCGAACACTTCGTATGAAATGCCGGAATCAATCATGGTATTTGCAATAATCAGTTTATCATTGTCTTCGACTCTTATTTCCATTTCCCTATCTGCAATATAAAGACCCTTTTCCGCGACTATGGATAACTCTTTAGGGTCGTTATTATGAGCAACAAGAAATGCAGGCCTGGACATACGGTCAGCCTTACTTCCATTACAAGCGCGTAATGAAATTGGTCTGGCATTGTCGGCAATGATTTGTAAACCTATTTTATGTGTTTCCCTGCATACCATTAACCATCGAATCACACCAATGTCCCAGGAATTATTATCTCCATCAATGTTGATACCAACAAGATCGCCAACACGTATAGCTTTTTTGGGTTTGTCATCCTTGATTATTGCATAACCACCAGATCCCTCATCAACAATTCGCCAACTTTCTGGGATATAATGTGTTCCTGAAGGAGTTTCTACCTGAGATTCAGAAATATCGATCTCATCATTTTCATTGTCTACTGTAATAATATTTTGGAAGGCGTTCTCATTATTCAGGAAATAATAAATTCCCCTGACTCCATTGATAATATTCAATTTGCCTGATTTTGCTTTTCTTGGAAAATAACGCTTTGGGGGAAGTCCCCAGGCTTTTAACATGTGTGTGAGTAATGACTTCGCATAAAATGGTGATAAAACGATTGATTTATCTATTTGTTGCCCCAATTGAATTAAATCAATTTGTTTCTGTATTAAATTTTCAAGTGGGGTTGAATCCAGTAGCCGTGTTTTGTTATTTATATTGCCTTGATTAAATTTTGTATAAGGGATCGGTTTGTTATCTGTTTTAAGATCGAATACAAAATACCCGGTCGTGTTTGAAACAGATTGCATGGGATGTATTTGTGTATATTCGGCCCAATTATCAAGTTGTTCGTAAATCTCCCAAATCGCACCAAATGGCAAGTGATGTGGATCAACCAGGGACGCCATCATGATTCGTTTAAAGGTATGGTCTATCGTTGTACTTGTATTTTTATTATTGGTACCAGGGATAGAATAGATTTTTTTGTGGCACTCAATTGATTCTGCAAAGTCGTAAATAAAATTGAGCTGTTGCCAGACATTTTTTGGTATTGGAGCATATTCCAGAAAGCTGAATATCAAGGCATGTGATAAATAATTCATAGACATCAGCATTGCTTCGACGGGTGGTTTTTTCTGCTTCCATAGCGTCTTTTTGCTCAAGGCTGAATCGAAAGCCAGTTTACAACCATAACTCAGAGCAACCGCAATTTGTTTCATTCTACTGACCTGGCTTCCCATAACATCGATCGTTTGTAATGTATGTTGCGCCCCCGCCTTAATTTGTGACTCTACATAATATTGATATGGACGATTATAGAGTTCAATTAATTCAATCCTGGTCGATGCCTTGATTTCTGCCTTATTGGTTGCAATCAAGGCCTCATTAAGTAATGAACTGGTTTTATTGAAGTCGAGATATGGCAAAGAATCCAGCCATTCTTCGATATAGATTGGTCGAGTTTCTATTTCGCTTCCATGCGAGGTTTTTTTTAATGGTATTTGGCTCATAAAAATTATTATTTAATATAGTTTGCATTCATCATCTGGCTAGTAATTCCAGCCTTAATGTCATATGCATGTTTTATTTAATGCTGAAGCTCTATCTTCTATCGGCAATATCCATTCCAAATTATTGTCATTAAATGAATTGTTAGTGTGATGAAGTATTCATATTGGTTTTTAGTTACTGCGACATTGTATTTTTGAATTTTTTGCATAGTTTATTCTTTAGTATCATAAAATAATATATAAATCAATAAGTTATAATCTTTGTTATGAGTTTAAACTACTGCTATTGTTACAGGAGTTGGGGAAGTAATTGTAATTTGTTTAATTGTGTCTCTAATGGGAGACGTTTTAAAATATTTCTAAGTTATTGATAATTATGAAAAAAGCAATAAATTGTTTTATCAGTGGCAGGGTTCAAGGGGTCTGCTTCCGTATAGCAACCAGTCAGCAGGCTAAATTGATGGGGCTTACAGGCTGGGTCAGGAACATGGAGGATGGTCGGGTTGAAGTTTTTGCATGTGGCGAAGCTCCGTTACTTGATCAATTTTGTAAATGGTTAGCTCATGGACCAGGCATGGCAAAGGTAATAAATGTGGAGAGTGTAAGTGTTGACTATCAGGAGTTCCCTGACTTCTCGATTAGGTGATAGATGATGGTTCTGGGTTCTGGGTTACAATCTTGCCTAAACCCTAAACCCTAAACCCTAAACCCTAAACCCTAAACCCTAAACC
>CAYMPA010000001.1:0-74916 GCA_964392105.1 uncultured Enterobacteriaceae bacterium | reverse complement strand
CGGACGTCCTGTCCTCCCGCGACATACACTCCATCCATGGAGATAACTATGCGCGGCTTTTTAGTCGGCACAACCTTACCTGACAAAACGGCAGGACATCCGATTTGCACGGCGATAAGCCGCCCCGCAGGGGTGTGGTACACGGATGTACCACATGTAACATGCACACTCAAACGAATTCATCTGAGGTTTCTAGGTTAAATGAATGATAAGGGTCGTCGCCTTATTATTGTTAGCGGTCTGTCCGGATCAGGTAAAACAGTTGTCTTAAATACGCTTGAAGATCTTTCTTATTTTACCATTGACAACCTTCCTGTCAGTTTGCTTAATGAGTTAATTGTTCAATTTTCAGAGCCAGACAGTAATCTTGCGAACCAAATCGCCATAGGAATTGATGCACGTAATAGTCAGGCTGATCTCTCTTACCTGCCAGAAACAATCATGTCATTATTGGATAAACACATATCAACAGAATTGATCTACATCGAAGCCAATGATGAAGCCTTAACAAAGCGGTTCAGTGAAACACGACGTAAACACCCATTGTCATCAGGCTCAATCTCCCTGGTTGATGCTATTCATCAAGAACGCGAAATCACATCTGTACTCTCTGAAGCAGCCGATCTTCGTATTGATACCAGCCAAATGCAATTACATGAACTCCGTAATATTGTCAGGGAACGTATTGCACGTAGAGAGAAAGCAATTATGTCCTTACAAATTATATCTTTTGGATATAAAAACGGAATTCCTAAAGATTCAGACTTCGTGTTTGATTTAAGATGTCTTCCCAATCCATATTGGAAAAAACATTTACGACAATATTCCGGCAAGGATAAGCCTGTAATTGATTTTTTATCAAAACAAAACAGTGTCAAACTGATGCTGAAAGATCTTGGAAGCTATCTTGATCGCTGGATACCTCAATTTGAGTCTGATAATCGCAGTTATTTAAGTATTGCCTTCGGTTGTACAGGGGGTCATCATCGATCTGTATTTGTTGCGGAACAACTTGCTGCAGAATTTAGAAAATCAGGTAAACAAGTTATAGTAAGACACAGAGATATATAACATGAGTGTAGGAATATTAATAATCACGCATAACGGTATTGGGGCGTCCTTATTTGGTACTGCGAACTTTATGATTAAGGACAATCCATTAAATGCAAAACTTCTTTCGGCAAGTCGTGAAAGCGACCCTGATGAATTACTTGAATCAGCGATCTTGCTACTTAGAGAGCTCGATCAAGGTGATGGCGTACTGGTTTTAACCGATTTATTTGGATCGACACCAAGTAATATTGCGCATCGATTACATGAACATGCAAATGTAAATATCGTAACAGGTTTAAACTTGTCCATGCTAATTCGAATCTTCAATTATCCAGAATTAAAACTGGCTGATATGACAGAAAAAGCCTATAGCGGGGGCATTGATGGTGTCACCATCGACCGTGGTAATGGCCACGGATGAATCATAAAACAGTTACGATAATAAATAAACTGGGATTGCATGCTCGAGCAGCGGCTAAATTTGTTCAGGTCGCTTCAGGTTTTCATGCCGAAATAAATGTGCATTCCGGACATCGTGAAGTAAGTGGCAAAAGCATCATGGGGGTCATGATGTTGGCAGCAGGCATGGGATCAGAAATAGAAATCAAGACTATTGGTACTGATGAAGATGAAGCCATGTCTGCATTAGAAGCCTTGATAAATGACAAGTTTGGTGAAAGCGAATGACTATATCCATACAAGGTGTCAGCGTTTCTCGCGGGATCGCGATTGGTCATGTTCATATCATTCAACATGACCAGCTTGATGTTCGTGAGTACGGTATCCGAAACACACAATACGAAGATGAAATTTTACGTTTTAATGACGCAATAGCCAACGCGCGACAACAACTACGTGCTATACGTGATCATATTCCCGTTTCTACATCAGTAGATATTTCTGCGTTCATAGATACACATTTGTTAATGCTTGAAGATAATGCATTAACGGAAGAGCCTAAACGAATTATTAAAGAACGCCTGTGTAATGCGGAATGGGCTCTTAAATTACAACGTGATGCATTAGTAAATGTTTTCGATGAAATGGCAGATGCTTATCTCAGCACGCGACGAGATGATGTTGATCATGTTGTAAATCGGATCTTGCGTATACTGTTAAAACAAAAACCATTATTGCATGAAGTGCCTGATGATAATCTAAAAAGCCGGATAATAATGGCAGATGATCTGACACCGGCTGATACCGTATTGATGCAACATTATGGAATATCTGCTTTCGCAACAGAATTTGGTGGGCCAACATCACATACGGCTATTCTTGCAAGAAGCCTTGGGATCCCTGCAATCGTAGGTTTACATAATGCCCGGCGCTTTATAAAGAACGATGACCTGGTAATTATTGATGGAAGTTCGGGCATTGTCCTGGTCGATCCTGATAAGTTAACTCAATATTATTACGAAAAAAGACAGAGAGAAGTAAAGCGGTATTACTCATCACTCGCAAAACTTAAGCATACCCCGACTGAATCAGAAGATGGTATACCGATTAGCCTCATGGCTAATATCGAACTACCAAAAGATTTTGAAACAGTAAGAGACGTCGGTGCAGAAGGTGTTGGATTGTATCGAACAGAGTTTCTTTATATGAATCGTGATGCTCCGCCAGACGAGGAAGAACACTTCGAAACTTATATGAGCGTGCTTAAGGCCTTACGGGGATTACCCTTAACCATTCGCACAGTTGATATAGGGGCTGATAAACAAGTGGATGGCGTAGGACGTCAGTCCGGTCATGTTAGATCGAATCCAGCGCTGGGTTTACGTGCAGTACGTTTGTGTTTAAAGGAACCTGAACTTTTTAGACCGCAGTTACGGGCAATCTTGAGAGTATCTGCGCATGGTCCCGTTCGGATAATGATCCCTATGCTTACCAATACCCAGGAAATGCAACAAGTCTTGCAAATGATTGAAGATATTAAAGCCGAGCTTGATAATAAATCGATCGATTATGATTCTGATATACAAATTGGTGGCATGATTGAAGTGCCTGCATCAGCAATATGTGCAGATATCTTTGCCAAAAAACTGGATTTTCTCTCTATCGGTACAAATGACTTGATCCAATACACTATGGCAATCGACCGGGTAAATGACGAAGTCAACTATTTGTATGATCCATTACATCCGGCAGTTTTGAGATTGATACAAAGTACAATAAAGGCAGGGCAAAAGGCCAATATACCTGTTTCAATGTGTGGGGAAATGGCCGGTGAAAAAGAACATACTCGATTATTACTTGGATTAGGGCTTAGAGAATTTAGCGTACACCCTGCATCGCTACTGGAAGTCAAAAAGATAATAAATAGTACAAATATTGGGGCATTGGCAAAATTAACCAGGAAGGCACTCAATGCCACAAGTGGGGCCGAAATAAATATACTGCTCCAACGAACCCATATTGACATGAAATAGAATCCAATTCATTTTTTAAACTTTTCACGCTCACATTTAGCATTGCACACCAAGCACTGATAGACTCTCATTCATAAGTTACGGGTATTGGTTATGGACGAGATTTCACAACAAGAATCAGAATTATCTGCTGTCGACTCACTGCATGAGGCGCTTGATCGGGACGATCTTGATCTTGCACACGCAGTAATTGCTGATCTTCACCCTTCAGAAGTCGCTGACATCATCGAAAGCATGCCGGGACGCGAACGCGATAGTGTCTGGCAATTAATCGACGCTGAGCTCGAAGGCGAAGTTCTTTCGCATATGCAAGATGCGGTTAGAACAGAATTTCTTGAGCATATGCACCCTGATGAAGTTGTCGATGCAACTAAAGACCTGGATGCAGATGATGTCGCAGACATCTTACAGGATTTACCCGAGGAGGTTGCAGACACAATCCTGCAATCCATGGATGAACAAAACCGCCAGCGACTTTCATCTGTTCTAACATACCCGGAAGATACTGCTGGTGGTTTGATGAACATCGACGTTGTTTCTGTACGTGCTGATGTTTCACTGGATGTAGTTGCTCGCTACCTACGTTTAATGGGAGAGATACCTGAAAAGACGGATAATCTCATGGTCGTCGATCGAGATAATCACTATCTAGGTGTTCTTCCACTGACCGAATTACTAGTCAGAGATCCAGAATCAAGCGTAGGCGAATGGATGGAAGAAGAATCATACCTGCCTGCCAAAACACCGACGACCGAGGTTGCAAAATTATTTGAACAGCGCGACTTACTGTCAGCGGCAGTGATTGATGATGAAAGCTGCTTACTTGGTCGAATAACCATTGATGACGTCGTCGACGTTATCCAAGAAGAAGCCGAACATGTTGTTCGAAGCATGGCTGGTTTAAGCGATGACGATATGTTTTCGCCGGTTTTTGCCAGTACAAAGCGCCGGGCGATATGGTTGGGTATAAATCTATTAACAGCATTTCTAGGTGCCTGGGTCATCGGTCGCTTTGAAGACACCATTCAACAACTCGTTGCACTTGCTGTTCTTATGCCTGTTGTAGCAGGTATGGGCGGTATAGCTGGCAGTCAAACTCTCACCATTGCTATAAGAGGTATTGCACTAGGACAGATTGTTAAAACCAATATAAAACCATTGCTGATAAAAGAGCTTACCGTTGGCATACTTAATGGAATTCTATGGTCATGTGTTGTAGCCATAATTGTTATTGCATGGTTTGATAATCCGTTTCTTGGTCTGATCATTGGCGCATCCATGATCATCAATCTTGTAATTGCTGCATTGGCAGGCGCAATGATACCAATCGTGCTTAAGCATTATGGGATTGATCCAGCCATTGCGGGTGGGGTGATATTAACGACTGTTACTGATGTTGTCGGGTTTATGACGTTTTTGGGATTAGCAACGATCTTTCTTGTTACTTAAACAAGCAATAAGCTTTTTGTCTTTACGGCAACTTTTTAAATAAATAGTTTTTCTTAACTTTGATTTTCGCCCGATGGCAACATCCTTCTTTTTAAAAAGAAGGATGCAAGAAAACCTTTTCCTTATGCCTTGGTCTTCGACTTACCTCGTTATTCAATACCGATTACGCGTCGCGCATACAGTCTTCCATGACTGGATGCGCTAAAACAGACGTCCTGTCTGTTTTCCGCTATCGATATTTCATAACTCAGCAAGGCATAACGGAATAAAAACTACTAACACCCTTAATAACCGGCGCTTACGTAGTAGGCGTCCGTGTTGATTTGTTTGTTAGTTATCGACTCACATTACACCTATTAAGCTCAAGAAGCCGAGTACTGTCGTTACCGCTGCTATGGTAATGACAAATATTACCACTAAGGGCTTATCAAGAAATTGGTTTTTAATTCGTTCAAATAAAGTGGTGCCGCGAGATGAAAGATAGTTCTCTACTGCTTGAGCAAGCTCAATCTCTAGTTCTTTCTCATTCAATTCTATTACGTTAGACAGATTCAAATATGGCTCAAGCATTTTCTTGTTCTGTAATCGCGAGACGACTACCTTCATTTGTTCAAGGTAGTACCGTTCGAGAAAACCCTTTCTCTGTCTAAGCCACTCAATGGCTTTGTCAGAAAGTGCGTTATCGATTCTGTTCGGTTTAGTTACTGCAAGTGATTCTGCGACAGTAGTCACAATTGCTTTTCGACTCACAACTAGCTCGTTTACTAAAGCTTCGTGGCCATTTTTTACAGTTCCGCCGGAATGAAGCAGCCCACGGGCGGCCATTTTATTCTTAATTGATGTGAGATGGTCGGTAAACGCTTTATCTTGCTCTGCAAATCTCAATCTAAGTATTTCTTCCATACGTAGTTGTACCCGAGGAAGCTAACAGTGAATTATACGGAATCCATGGTAATAAGTATTATACGGATTCCGTATAGCTCTCTTATGTTGGAAAAAACAGGTTGTGATTTTTCAAGTCCTTTATCTCCAATCCTTTTTAAAAAGAGTTTGTATAAAGATTAGCACGCGGATTTATTATCAGCGAGGTTTGGGTTTAATTCCACTTTTGTCTTGCCGAGGCATTGTTTTATTTCAAGGCTGAGCAACAAGGATGTTGCGAAAGCGCATTAGGACAGGATTCCGTATGCGCGGGCCGTTATGAAATAAAACAAGGGCGAGAGTATCGTGTAGCAACAAGACATTGGGGCGGCCTTTCTTTTCCTGCCTTTTCTTTGGCCGCGCAAAGAAAAGGCAGTCGCCATCAGGCGAAATCAAATGTTAATAAAGAATAATTATTCCTAAAAAGAAAACTCAATGCTAATCCCACATCTCCATCGCCTCATCCAGATGATTGGCACGATGCATAACAATCCGTTTAAATACATCCGGGTCTTTAATATGTGTGATCTGACCATCACGTGGAAAGTATTTATTCTGTAACCGCGACAACCAGAATCGTAATGCCGCTGCACGTAATACCGTGACCCAGGCATCACGTTCTATTTCTTCAATAGGTCGTATAGTCTGATAGGCCTGTAGTAAAGCAACAGCATTTTGCTTGTCATGCTCAGCATCGCCGCTCATGCACCAATCGTTAACCATAACAGCCAGGTCATAGATTGACAGGCCATTGCTGGCATCATAATAATCAATGATGCCAGTAAGCTCATCACCGATAAATAGTGCATTGTCACGAAATAAATCTGCATGAATTACGGATACGGGCAAACCATCTAGCCTGGTTGAATTGTGATAATCAAGTTCTTGTTGTAATATATCCCGTTCTTCTTTACATAATTTCGACATCACCTGCGCAGCAGTTTGTGTTCGCCATTCGGTGCCCCGAGCCGGTTTACGAGTAAGATTAAATTCACTGCTTGTAATATGCATCCTTGCCATTTGCACGCCAATCGATCTGCATTGCTTATAATTAGGGACGTCTATGCTTGCGCCGTTTAATCTTTTTACCAATGCAGCGGGCTTGCCGTTCAAGGCACGAAGATAATCGCCTTGATTATCTGGAACAGGATGCGCACTTGGGATGTTTGCTTCGGCCAGGAAGGCCATTAACTCAAGGAAATAAGGCAGCTCTTGAAAACTAAGCGCTTCAAACAATGTCAGAACATACTGGCCCTTGCTTGTTATTACAAAGTAATTAGTATTTTCAATACCATCACTGATTCCCGCGAATTGTTGTAATTGACCAAGCGAATAATTTTTCAGGAACTCATCGAGTTCATGCGGCAAAACGTTTGTATAAACCGACATAGTGTTATTTGTTCAACGGGAGTAACCTGATCGAAATCAGGATTATTAACAGAATTTATATACCTGGCTTATATGGTTAATAATTGACTAGATTGATATTGATGCGTGATTACCAGGTAAATAATACCCATTGCGGAACGATAACATCATCCAGTTCATGTCTTCTGGAATCCATCTGACCATCACCATCTTTATCAATTAAATAGTAAGATGGCCCTATAGCTGGCGTAACTTTAACCATATAAAGAAAACCGTTAATCCGATATTCCTCTATAACTGCATCCTCTTTACGAATGATCGTGACCTGAGGCTCAATATTTTCACCCGATTCAACCGGGTCTGGCAGTTCCGGTGGTTCCGGAACCGGCTCCAGACCGCCCGGGTTTGAATTGCCCGCTATTAGCGCTGATGAAGCGAAAAGCAGTCCTAATAAGATTAAAAACCTTTTCATACTATCCTATCCTTCGCAGGTATTGGGATCTTACTTTACCACCTCAATCTGCTTAGATGAAGTAGATCGATATGGAAATCCAATGTTGCATTATTGTACCTGTAAAAGTCTGAGATTTTTTGATGAAACTGTCATAATTTAACTTCGTAAATATATATTCACTGTTAACTTTTCGACGCCCTATGACCGAACACACAATGGTGCTGATTGACGGCTCCTATTATATGTTTCGTGCCTACCATGCTATACATGGTTTAAGTAACGCAAAAGACGAGCCAACTGGCGCAATCTATGGCGTCATAAATATGGTCAAGAAACACTTAACGGAAGGCGGGCCTGATTATTTCGCTATTATTTTCGACGCCAGGGGAAAAACCTTTCGCAATGATCTGTATGAAGATTATAAGGCCAATCGACCGCCCATGCCGGATGATCTTGTCTGTCAGATCCAGCCCTTACATGACCTGATACGCGCCATGGGTATTCCATTGATAATGATCGATGGTGTTGAGGCCGATGATGTAATTGCAACCTTATCCAGGCAAGCAGCAAATAGTGGCATCAAAACAATCGTATCGACTGGCGATAAAGATCTGGCGCAAATGGTCAATGATCGTATACACCTTATCAATACAATGAGTGATGCCTATCTGGATCCTGCTGGAGTAGAGGAAAAGTTTGGTGTTCCACCGGAAAAGATCATTGATTATCTGACACTGGTCGGTGATAGCGTTGACAATGTCCCGGGCGTACCCAAGGTTGGGCCAAAAACCGCTGTAAAGTGGTTAACCAAGTACGGCTCACTGGATGAATTAATTGCCCACGCTGATGAAATAAAGGGCAAGGTCGGTGAAAACCTTCGTAAATTCCTGCCGCAAATACCTTTAAGCAGGGAACTTGTAACGCTCAAATATGACGTCGACCTCGATTATGCGCCAGAAGATCTGGTTATCACCGCACCTGATAATTCTGTTTTAAAGGAAATGTACAGTTACTGGAATTTCCGAACATGGCTT
This sequence comes from uncultured Enterobacteriaceae bacterium, assembly GCA_964392105.1. GTDB lineage: Bacteria > Pseudomonadota > Gammaproteobacteria > Eutrophobiales > Eutrophobiaceae > UBA7359. Next base: position 66,205 of record CAYMPA010000001.1, on the reverse strand, counting down.
TCGCAACTTCATGATAACCATCATGACAGCCATAATGATAAAACGGTCGTTAATGAAGCATCCCAGGATTCAGATGGCCCTATATATGAAACGATATTAGCATCTGAACAATTGGATCAATGGATATCAAGATTAAATGGCGCGGAATTGATCTCGATCGATACGGAGACCAACAGTCTTGATTATATGAAGGCCAAAATCGTCGGTATTTCGTTTGCCGTTTCCGAGAACCATGCCGCTTACATACCACTACAACACGATTATACCGGTGCGCCGGAACAACTTTCATTATCAACCACATTAGAAAAACTCAAAGCCATTCTAGAAGATGAAGGAAAAAACAAGATAGGCCAGAACCTGAAATATGATCTGGAGGTTTTTGCAAATTATCAAATCAAACTACGAGGTATAGAGCATGACACAATGCTGGCTTCGTATGTTTTGAATAGTACTGCCAGTCGACACGACATGGATTCACTGGCATTAAATTATTTAAATATTGAAACGATCCATTATGAGGATGTCGCGGGCAAGGGGGCAAAACAAATCCCTTTTAATCAGGTTAACATTGAAGATGCTGCGCCTTATGCCGCAGAAGATGCCGATATTGTATTAAAACTCCATCGCGTTATAGCGTCGGAACTTAAAAATCACGTGGATCTTGAGCAAGTATACAGGACGATTGAAATGCCACTGTTAACGGTACTTGCAGAAATCGAGCGAAACGGTGTTGTTATTGATTCGGATATGCTGATGCAACAAGCGCATGATCTAACAGCGCGCATGCAAGAGATCGAGATTGAGGCGCACAACCTTGCAGGTGAGACCTTTAACATAGGATCACCAAAACAAATTCAAACTGTCTTGTATGAAAAAATGGACTTGCCTATTCTTGCCAAAACCCCGAAGGGACAACCCTCTACAGCTGAGTCCGTATTACAAGAATTAGCGGAAGATTATGAACTGCCCCGTTTAATTCTTGACTATCGAAGCATGAGCAAGCTTTGTTCGACTTACACAGAAAAATTACCGCAGATGGTAAACCCTGAAACCGGGCGCGTTCATACATCATATCATCAGGCCGTAACTGCTACCGGACGACTGTCATCTTCTAATCCGAATCTGCAAAACATTCCTGTTCGCACGCCGGAAGGAAGGAAGATACGACAGGCATTTATCGCGCCAAAAGACTATACACTGGTTGCAGCAGACTATTCACAAATTGAATTACGCATCATGGCTCATTTATCTGGCGACAAGGGATTATTAGATGCTTTTGAGAAAGGACAGGACATACACAAGACAACTGCCGCCGAGGTGTTTTCTGTACCAATTGATGATATTAACAGTGATCAACGACGCGCTGCCAAGGCAATTAACTTTGGATTAATCTATGGCATGTCAGCATTTGGGCTAGCCAAACAACTCGGTATTGAACGTGGTGAGGCTCAACAATACGTCGAGCTCTATTTCAATCGGTATCCGGGCGTAAAATCTTTTATGGATACCACGCGTGAGAAAGCCAGGAAAAATGGTTTTGTTGAAACTGTCTACAATCGCCGTTTGTACTTACCTGAAATTACTGCCCGTAATGCAGCACGACGACAATACGCAGAACGAACGGCAATCAATGCACCAATGCAGGGTACAGCCGCTGATATCATCAAACTTGCCATGATAGATATAGATAACTGGTTACAAAATACAGAAATTAGCGCAAAGATGATCATGCAAGTGCATGACGAACTGGTATTTGAAGTAGCCACAGAGACATTAGATGCGTTTATCAAAGAGATAGACATTCGCATGTCCAGGAATGATCGTCTCAGTGTGCCCCTAGAAGTCGATATCGGTTATGGAAATAACTGGGACGAGGCACATTAGTAGTTACACGAAATGTATTATTCTGTAAAGGCTCTCCCTATAATTTCGACTATGACATTACTGGTGATATGCTAAGATATTGATAGAGTCTTAAACTTATTCACAATAAACCTAAATAAAAAGCGTTTCGTACAACACGTCGATATTCATCGAGCTAACTTATCATGTTAATAATCCCAGCAATTGATATTAAAAACGGAAAATGCGTACGCCTTAGCCAAGGTCAAATGGACAAAGAAACAATTTATTCAGATGACCCGGTAGAAATGTCCAACAAATGGGTTGAGGCGGGAGCAAGACGATTACATATTGTAGACCTTGATGGTGCTGTTAATGGCAGACCAAGTAACGCGGATGTTGTTCATGCGATTACTGAAAATCACCCGGATATCCCGTTGCAAGTAGGCGGGGGTATTCGGGATGAAGACAGCATACAAGCCTATCTGGACGTTGGTGTATCTTATGTCATTATCGGAACACGCGCGGTTACCACTCCACATTTTGTGTCCGACGTTTGTCTTGAATTTCCTGGGCACATCATTGTAGGTCTTGATGCAAAGGAGGGGAAATTGGCTACTAACGGTTGGTCAAAATTATCACACCATGACGCAAATGACATGGCTATACGTTTTGAAGAAGATGGGGTTGCTGCGATTATATTCACCGATATTGGCCGTGATGGCATGTTAACCAGCGTTAATGTTGACGCGACAGTCAGTCTTTGCCGTGGCATAACCATTCCTGTAATAGCTTCTGGTGGCATTAGTAACCTTGATGATATACGTGCCTTGTGTGAAGCAGGGGAAGAAGGCATCTTTGGCGCGATTACAGGTCGTGCCATCTATGAAGGTACGCTTGATTTTGCTAAAGCACAAAAACTGGCAGACGAAAGCTGTACTTATAAGGCCGGTTAATGGGGATCGCCAAACGCATAATACCTTGCCTGGATGTTGATAAAGGGCGGGTTGTTAAAGGCGTTCAATTTGTAGATATCCGTGATGCCGGTGATCCTGTCGAAGTCGCCAATCGTTATGATCAGCAAGGTGCTGATGAAATTACATTTCTTGATATTACTGCCAGCAGTGATGATCGCGACACCATGGTACATGTTGTTGAGGAAGTGGCAGGCCAGGTTTTTATACCACTCACTGTTGGCGGGGGGATACGCACAATCGACGATATTAAACGTATGCTCAATGCAGGCGCAGACAAAGTCAGCATTAATACCGCTGCAGTAAAAGATTCAGAATTTGTACGACGTGCTGCAGAGCAATTTGGATCTCAATGTATTGTCGTCGCTATAGATGCCAAACGAATCGACTCTGATGATAACTCCAATCATTGGGAAGTATTCACACACGGCGGCCGAAATACAACAGGACTCGATGCCGTGAATTGGGCACAAAAAATGGCGGAACAGGGTGCTGGAGAGATATTATTAACCAGTATGGATAGAGATGGCACAAAAGATGGTTTCGATATTGAACTCACCAGAGCCGTTAGTGAAGCTGTAAATATCCCCGTTATTGCTTCAGGGGGAGTGGGTAATCTGGAACATCTTGCCGACGGCATACTCTATGGGAAGGCAGACGCTGTTCTTGCCGCCAGTATCTTTCATTTTGGAGAACATACTGTTGCCGAGGCAAAAGAATGCATGTCCAGACGAAACATTGAGGTTCGTCTTTAATCATGAGCTCGTGGCTGGATAAAGTTAATTGGAATAATGATGGGCTGGTCCCTGTTGTAGTACAGGAGGCTGAGACCCGACAAGTTCTTATGCATGTCTGGATGAATCGTGAGGCTCTTGAACAAACCAATCAAAGCGGTAAAGCCGTTTATTGGTCGCGTTCTCGTCAATCACTTTGGACCAAAGGCGAATCATCGGGACACTATCAACTCGTTGAATCGATACAAATTGATTGTGATTTCGACACATTACTGCTTACTGTAAAGCAAGTGGGTGGTATTGCATGTCATACTGGTAGACATCATTGTTTTTTTATGACGCTCGATGATGATAATTGGCAAACGACCGAAGAAATATTAAAAGACCCTGAAGACATCTATTAATAACAGGACCGAAATGAAGCAAGACATACTTAACTCTCTTTGTGAAATACTGGAACAGCGTAAACAAGCCACCCCTGATGAGTCGTACACAGCCAAGCTATTTAGTGACGGCCTGGATAGCATCCTGAAAAAAGTAGGTGAAGAGGCGACTGAGACGCTAATTGCATCTAAATCCGGTGAAAATGCAGCTATAATTCACGAAATTGCCGATTTATGGTTTCATACTCTAGTGTTGCTTAAGTTTCATGGTCTTGATTCTAATGACATTCTTAAGGAGCTTGAGAGTCGGTTTGGTTTATCTGGTCTTGAGGAAAAAGCTAATCGAAATAATTCATCAAAGACCTGATTTAAATGTCGAGCTTGCCTGCTGTTATGAAATAAGGTCAACTATAATTAATCTATAATGAAAAATATGTGGAGAGAATAAATATGGGATTTGGAGTCTCTGAGTTATTAATTCTATTACTAATCGTTGCCTTGGTATTCGGTACAAAAAAGCTGCGTAATATGGGTGGTGATTTGGGAAGCGCAGTAAAAAGCTTCAGGAGTGCAGTTAGTGAACCTGAAGAAAAGGAACAATTGAATGAACCAACCGACAATTCGTCACCGGGCCAAATAATAGAGGGTGAAGTTGAAGTTGAATCACAAAATGAAGATACTTCTAAAAGCTAATCTTCAATAACACTTCACAAAGATACAACCATGTTTGATATCGGGTTCTGGGAGCTGGTGATTATCGCGCTTGTCGCTTTGGTTATTATTGGACCTGAACGATTACCAAAATTTGCCCGTGATGCTGGACGAATTTTTGCCAGGGCTCGCAATCTTATTCAATCCGCCAGAAGAGAACTTGAAAAAGAATTTGAATTAGATCAAGCAGGCGATCTCCACAAGAGCATTAACCATATCGATGACCTGATGAAAGAGTCGCCTGATCGTATCATATTGGGCCAAACTAATAACAACAACGAAAGTGAATCAGCAAAGTAAGCTGTTCATACTTTTATTATGACGGATGCCAATACAGATTCTGGACAGCCGTTAATTTCACATTTAATTGAATTACGCACTTGTCTTTTACGAGTTGTAATTTGTGTTTTTGTAATAATGCTGGTGCTGCTTCCGTTTTCAAATCAGATATATGGCTTTATCGCAACGCCATTAATAGCAAAGCTTCCTGAAGGAAGCAGTATGATCGCAACAGAGGTGGCCTCTCCTTTTTTTGCACCATTTAAATTAACCTTGTTTTGTGCAGTGCTTTTTTCTGTTCCCTATGCTCTTTACCAGGCCTGGTCCTTTATTGCACCAGGGCTATACATAAACGAAAAAAAATTAGCGCTTCCATTATTAATAAGCAGCAGTTTACTTTTTTATATCGGAATATTATTTGCCTATTATATTGTGTTTCCTGTTTTATTTGCCTTTTTGACTGCTACTGCACCAGAAGGCATACAGATAATGACTGATATTAATCATTATCTTGATTTTATTCTTAAGATGTTTTTCGCCTTTGGCGTTTCATTTGAAATTCCTGTAGCAACATTTTTATTGGTCAGGGCCGGTATTGTCAGTGTTGAAAAGCTGACGGCTAATCGGCCTTATATAATTTTGTTGGCCTTTTTAGCAGGCATGCTATTAACACCACCAGATGTGATATCTCAAATATTATTGGCCGTGCCTATTTGGTTGCTGTTCGAAAGTGGTCTTGTCCTTAGCAGATATAGTGGTAATAAAAAAGATTCTTCAGATCAGGAAGATTTAGATAAGCCAGCTTAATTTAAGGGCACCTCTAAAAATAGTGATTTTTCCGTGAGAGCGAGGACCTCGGTACCCCCTTGGGGGGGGGTGAGCACCGCACGGACGACTGCATGGATGCAGGAGATAGAGCGACGCAGGAACGCCTACACGGATGTAGGTGGTAGAAAACGTCAGGAACAAGTTTTCAAGCCAAAGCCGAGAACCGTAGTGTATAAGGGATACATGAGGATAGCATGCCCCTTGGGTACAGCGTGCCCTCTGGGTATTCGAGTACGGAGCTGACGACGCTATCGCGGAAAAAGTGCATTTTTAGAGGTGCCCTTAACTATTAACTGTGCTTGCCCAATTGTTATTGCCCTTTGCCTTAAGTCTTTTTTCATATTCAACTAATTTACTTTCTATCTCGGATCCAATACTGATTTGCGGATTTGAGTTTTTAAACCCCTCTTTATTTTCCTTGTCGTAAATTAATTCTTTCGCACGATCAAAGGCCTTAATAAAAGATTTTGTTTGCTTTAAACCGCTCTCAAAATAAGCATCGCCGAAATATGTATATTTTCCATCATGCCCGCATCCAAATGAATTTCGGTCTGCGCTCGCAGCAGTTATCAACAAAGTATACGGATTTGCCAGGGCATCTATAAACCCACCTGAATAACAGGCTGAAACAATTATTATGCGCCACTTTATGCCTGCCATATCGAAAGCCTTGTTGATGTTTGTCGCATTAATATCATTCAGCTTAAATGGAGGGAAATTGGCGGAAATATAATGGTCTTCAGATCCGTGAGATGACAGAAAAAGAAGCATTATATCTTCGTCCGTATTCATTAATTTTGCTGTTTCTTTAATACTATATTTTAGATTATGACCGTTCGCCAAAGGGATGCTGTCAACGGTATCTTCATTATTGATCAAAACCAACGAACGGCCAAAAGCATCAAAATAATTATTCATGATGTTTTGGGCTGCAATCGCTTCATTCATAAAAACATCTTCATCGGCATCGCCTGCAAAGCCTATAAAAAATAAATCGTCAACGCCTTCTCTACCGTCAACCAGATTATTAATTACTTCATTCAGCAATGTATTTTGCGAATAGTAAATAGTCTCAACGTCAATACTTCGTGAGTATTTTGTTTGATTATTAACCGTTTGTATCGGATACCAAAGCGGTTCGGCTGGCAATAAAAACAAGGGGGTAAAATTAACTACTGCATAAAACACCACATAAACAAGAGTTGGTAAAACACGTATATAAAAAAACCGTTTTATTAAGCGAGCAACAACCAACATGTACCATAGTGAATAAATAATAAAAACTGCCCAGTTTGATTGGTATGCATCAAAATAAGATTGTTGTTTTGCCAAAGCCAATAAACAAACTGTTCCTAACCATATAACCGGAACAATTGATAAAAACAAAACAATCAGTTTGGGCAAATCACGCTGTCTTGAGTTAAGAACCGCTATTAGGCTCAAACTGAAAAAAAACAACAGGTAAAGTAATGCCTGATAGCTTAAGCCATAAGGATTAAAGTAATTATCAGGCGCCGTATCAAAATAATCATGAACAATTGACAGGCATAATGAAACAACTAAAAGCAGACAAATTTGCAAATAACCGCTTTTAAATAACCAAAGATGAACAGGCATAAACAATGCGGCACGCGTACCGGCCAGGATATTTTTAGCAAGATCAATTAATGGTTTAAATGGTCTCATTTAGAGAAGCCTGCATGGATAAATCAAATAAAACAGAGTAATTATGACTGCTCCCACGGTAAACCATGAAACCGCCAGCCATTGATGCTGTTGCGATGACCATTATCGTCCTTGTCTCCTTCAAATCCTTCAAGCACATTGTACACGTTTGTAAACCCGTCTTTGATCAACAATTCAGCCCCAAGCCCGGATCGTTTGCCGCTTCTACAAAGCATTAATACCGGGATTTCGTTTATTGTATTATTTTCTGGTAATCGCTGTTCCAATACTAACCTGGTATTTTTCACAAAATCCTGCTGTATATCCCAGTCAGGCGGTTCTTTCAAGGGGACATGTATCGCATTTCGCGGATGACCAACATACTCGTATTCCATAGTGCTTCTAACATCTATCAATACGGCGTTTTTCTGCAGTTCCAGTATCTCATAGGCCTCTTTTGGAAGAATTTCTTTAATCATATTTGTTGCCTGGATTTTATGCATTGTTTAATCGAATCTTGGGTATATTTTTACAGCATAATCCATCCTGTGTACGAATTCTAAATTGATATCAATTTATAGATTGGTTAAACCTAGAAACCGCAGTTGACCGACCGCAAATCAAAATGATGTATTACAAACCAGTTACTTATCATATTTCAGTATTTCGCGCATTGAGTAAGTCCGTCTACGCATTTTATGGCACATTTTTCAGGATCATTTGCTTGACGGCAAATGCCTTGCGTAGAATCGCTGGTTTTTGCTCCTGCAAAACCAGCATACCGTACGTCCTGTACATAACTATGCGCGGCTTTTTAGTCGGCGCAACTGACCCCGCAAAACGCACACTCAAACGCGTCCAACTGCGGTTTCTAGATTAAAGACTTATTGATTGAGTTTGACTGGCGCATTACCATTAGTCCGCTTTGTTAAAACCATAATTATTTACAAGATTAATTAATTTAAAACATTCGGTAAGAAAATAATGAGTATGGATGATCGTGACGGGGTTATTTGGCTTGATGGCGAATTTGTCCCCTGGAGAGATGCAAAAACCCATGTGCTAACACATACCCTTCATTATGGTATGGGTGTTTTTGAAGGCATTCGGGCCTATAAGACGGATTATGGCACTGCCATCTTCCGCCTTGATGACCATACCAACAGGCTATTTGCTTCTGCACACATACTAAACATGAAGTTGCCTTTCGATAAAGAAACGATCAATAAAATGTGCCTTGATACTGTAAAAAACAATAATCTGGAGACTGCATATATACGACCAATGTGTTTCTATGGTTCAGAAGGGATGGGGTTGAGAGCAGATAACCTTGAAGTTCATGTGATGATTGCCGCCTGGCCCTGGGGCTCTTATCTCGGACACGAGGGGCTGGAAAAGGGGATTAGAATCAAAACATCCTCCTTCACCCGTCATCATGTCAATATTACGATGTGCAAGGCAAAAGCAAACGGCAACTACATGAACTCCATGCTCGCTTTACAGGAAGCGCTCGCTGCCGGTTATGACGAGGCATTACTGCTGGATAATGAGGGCTATGTTGCTGAAGGTAGCGGTGAGAATATCTTTATTGTGCGTAATGGCATTATGTATACGCCTGATTTAACATCTGCGCTTGAGGGAATTACTCGCGAAACCATCATGCAATTTGCTCAAGAAAATAATATTGCCGTTAAAGAAAAAAGGATAACTCGCGATGAAGTATATATTGCTGATGAAGTATTTTTTACCGGGACAGCTGCCGAAGTGACGCCAATACGTGAGCTTGATGGCCGTCAGATCGGGAGCGGCAAAAAAGGGCCAATTACAGAAAAATTACAAAAATTGTATTTTGATTGTGTAAAAGGAAAACTTGAAAAACACCAGGGTTGGTTGAGTTATGTCTAACGAGGCAACGCTATGAGTGAAACAGGACAAGATATGGCAACGGTATCCACAAGCGATGAGTCTGTATTTCATATTAAAAAAGAACAATTGCCATTGCATTGCCCCTTGCCTGAAATGAGCCTCTGGAATCAACATCCGCGGGTCTATCTCCCGATTGAAGACTCAGGTGAGGAAAAATGTCCTTATTGCAGTACCGAGTATATTCTCGAGGATTAGTTGGTTATAAAACCAGGAAAACATGACTTTTAATATTTGGCGCTTTACTGATGGTAAATCTGGCCACGACACTCAAAGCATAGGATTATGCACTGCTATAGAAAAACTAAAGAAATGTGAGCGATTTGATATACCTGTCAATTCGCTAATTAATAATTTTAGTCATCTTTTGTTCAAACAATTTCCACGCGGCGATGATCTGCCTGACCCAAATATTATCATAGGTGCGGGACATGGAACTCATTTGCCGATGTTATCCGCAAGACGTGCTCGAAATGGAAAAATTATTGTCTTAATGAAACCAAGTTTGCCTTTGTCATTTTTTGATTTTTGCATAATTCCAAAACACGACTTACCTCCCGAGAAGGATAATGTAATTACAACTACCGGCGCATTAAACCCGATACAATTCAACGAAGAAAACACACCAAACATGGGGTTAATTCTGCTTGGCGGACCATCAAAGCACTATCAATGGGATGGCGAATTAATAATTAATCAGATTGAAACCATTGTTACAAATAATTCAAAAATAAAATGGATTATTGCCGACTCACCTCGAACTCCTGAAGAAATACTGACAAGACTAGTTGAAATGGTTGGTGAGAATATCAAAGTATTAAATTATAGCGAAACGGACACAAAAAATATTCATGAGTTTATTTTTAAGTCCAACTACATATGGGTCAGTGAAGATAGTGTTTCCATGATTTATGAATCGCTTTCTTCCGGTGCATCGGTCGGTTTGCTTGAAATACCACAAAAAAGGAAAACCAGGATAAGCAACGCGATAAACACTTTAATTAACGAAAATCAACTTACAACATTCGGCGCATGGAAAGTTTCAAAAACATTAAGAACCAATTCTTTTAAGTTTAATGAGGCAGAACGTTGTTCAATACTATTATTAGAGCGGGGCGTCCTGGATTGAATAGTTTGAATGACAACGAAAACACTATTGTGCCTTGTCCGGTTTGTGATAACGCAGAAACCAATTATTTTGTGACAAAAAATGATTATCCATTTAATCGCTGTACAGGGTGTGATTTTGTATTTTTAAATCCAATGCCTGATCAAAATACACTAAACGAACTTTACATGGATAGCGAAAAAGAGCCGGAACCAACATACAATAAATCAAGCTCTCGCCTGAGACGCGCCTTTATCAAGCTGCCCCGCTTTTTGCCTTATGCAATAGGAAAAAATACCCTGGATTTCGGTTGCGGCGGTGGTTTTGTTGCTCACGCATTAAGTTTTATTGCAAAGACATCAACCGGGGTTGATATAAGTGAAAATGCTGTTGAGTATGCAAAGCAGCGTTTCAAACGAGCAAATTACTATTGCATGGATTTTGTACAATTGCTCGATTCAAAAAATAAATATGATTTCGTCTATTCTTCAGAAGTAATCGAACACGTCAGCAACATTAATCTTTATATGAAAGCGCTCGAAAACCTGGTAAAAAAGGATGGCTATTTATATATAACAACACCAGATTTAGGCCACCCCAAAGTACCAGAAGATATAACTGAATGGGATGTTTTCTGTCCGCCAATACACGTACAGCATTTCACCAGAAAAACAGTGGCTATATTATTTCAACGATATGGTTTTAAAATTATCAAGTTTTACAAACATAAAAAACCCGGCTTGATATTTCTTTCGCGAAAAACTTAAATCTGTATCTAATAATTTATTATTAAAAGGCAAATTAAATCGGACACATGAATATCGAAAGCCTTTAAATATTAAGTTACTATACGATTATAAGCTGGCATATATGTTTTCCTTTCCAGTATAAACTAACCCGGGCCAATCAAGAGACAACCTTTGAAACCAACTGTATTACAAATATTACCTGAGCTGGATTGTGGCGGCGTTGAACAAGGTACGCTTGATGTTGCTGCGGAACTTGTACGTCGAAAGCACCGTTCACTCGTAGTCTCTGGTCCTGGCAGGCTTGTACAGCAACTGGTTGCAGAAGGCAGTGAACATATTGATTTGCCCGTAGGAAAAAAATCTATATTAAGCGCCAGACTAATCCCGGAATTACGCAAACTATTCAAAGAACAAAAGATTGATATCATTCACGCACGATCACGCATGCCAGCATGGCTGGCCTATTTGGCCTGGAATAAACTTGATCCAAAAAACAGACCTGTTTTTATCACCACGGTACATGGGCCTTATACTGTAAATCGTTACAGTAAAATCATGACCTCTGGCGAACGTGTCATCGCTATTTCAGAATATATTAAAAATTATATTCTCGAGAACTACCCTGACGTAGATGAGAACAAAATTGATATTATTCATCGTGGTATTAGCAAAGAGAATTATCCTTATAATTACAAACCATCTGGTGGCTGGCTTAAAGACTGGAATGATCAACATCCTGGTTTATCCGATAAGTTTATTATCACGCTTCCTGCCAGAGTTACCCGTTGGAAAGGTCATAACGACTTTATTGAAATTATTACTAACGCAATAAATTACGGACTTAATGCTCATGGTTTAATTGCGGGTGGCACAGATCCAGGAAAAGACAAATATTTACAAGAATTAAAATATTTAATTAATTCAAAAGATATGAATGAACATTTTACATTTCTAGGCCAACGAAATGATATGAGAGAGATTATGTCGATATCAAACATAGTACTATCTCTGGCCAGGATCCCTGAAGCTTTCGGAAGAACGGCCCTGGAGGCGTTGAGTTTAGGAGTGCCTGTAATTGCATATGACCACGGCGGGGCCGCAGAAGTACTTGGCGAAATGTTTTCTGAAGGTAAAGCAAAACCGCTTTGTACTGAGAGTGTAATCACACTTATAAATCAATTTTATCAATCAATGCCTAAAGTACACGATAGAAATGTTTTTACATTAAGCAATATGCTAGATAAAACCATATCTATCTATAATTCATTTCATTAAATAACTTTATGGTAACTAACAATATTATTGCTATTTGTGTAGCGACATATAAACGACCTTCTTTGCTAAAGAACTGTTTATCTGCTATTCAATTACTTAACCTGCCTGATAATTATAAAATTATTATTATTGTTGTAGATAATGATATAAATGAAACTGCACGATGCATTGTAGAAGACACTAGTAAAAACTCCATAATACCGGTTACTTATTACGTTGAATCTGAAAGGGGAATTGCTACTGCAAGAAATCGTTTGCTTCAAGAAGCATTAAAACATGGCGCTGAACTGATCGGCTTTATTGATGATGATGAGTTTCCTCATGCGAATTGGCTTAAAAGCCATCTAACAGCAATACACAAATACGATGTTGATATTGTCGCCGGGCCAGTAATACCAACTCACGAAACCACACCAACAAATAATATAAAGATAGAAATTAAATACCCTACGGGTTATATCCCACGAAATATAGCCGCAGGAAATGTCATGTTTAAAAATGCATTGGTCGTTAAGGACAAACTATATTTTAATACCTATTATAATTTTATTGGCGGCGAAGATTTTGATTTTTTTTATCGGGCAACAAAAAAAGGATTTTCAAAAGTGTGGAATGCTGAAGCTATTATTTATGAAACGCTCCCCAAAGAAAGGAGAACAAAAAAATATTTATTCTTCCGACATTTTACCGGGGCCATTAATAATGTTGTGTATTATAAAAGTAAAAAAAGCACTTTGTCTGCCTGGTCTCATTTTTTAATAAAGGCCATTGGGAAGCTTGTTGGCGCTTTCATTGATCTCATGTTATTTATATTTACCCTTAACCAGAAGAAACTGGAGAAAAGCATTGTCAAGCTTGCAAGTACAGTGGGCTATGTAAGCGGGCTTTTGAATATTATTGTAGAACGTTACCGTTAAATATATCCATATGATTTCAAATAATTATAAAACTGAACAAATTATCTATTTAATATCGGCATGGCTAAAAAACTACTGGTCTTGTATTTTAATTTTGCTAACAATAATAGGATTCGTTAGTAAAGCGCTTTACAACTATCCGATGGGGTTAATGGCCGTAATTGGTTTATATAGGGTCGCATCATCACCAAAAGACACCTGGAACGATAAAATACAAAAAACATTTATAATCGTGTTTTTGTGTTTGTGGCTGCCACTATTAATGTCCTTTCCTGATGCCGTTAATCAATCACGTGCTGCTCAAACCGTCTTTCCCTATCTTAGATTTGTATTTTCTGGACTATTTATCATTCAGGAATTATCAAAAGATAACCATCGATTAAAGTTTATTGTTTATTCTGTATTTATTATTGTAACGTTCTGGTGTGTAGATGCATCCATTCAATTTTTTATTGGACAAAATTTGTTGGGGTATCCGTATAAGGCTGGTGATATAACTGGCATGTTTTACCCGAGAAATACTATTTCTCACATATGTTCAATTCTTTCTGCTTTTTGCTTTATATATATATATATAAACCTGGAAAACAAGAAATGGTTACTTGTCAGTTTAATACCGCTTTTTTTTATTATTCTGCTAAGCGGTAGACGTGCTGCGTGGATAATGCTCGCATTATCTTCATTTGGTTTTTTAATATATGGATATATTTATTATATAAACAGGACAAAATTTATTAAAATCACTTGTGTGCTTGCTGCGCTTGTTATTGTATTGATTAGTTTCACAATAATTTTACACGCGCCAACAAATAACAGATTTAAAGTTACACTAGGGCTTTTCAGCAATGATTACGACACAATTAACAGAGCAACGGCGGTTAGACTACCTATTTGGGAAACGGCCTATACGATATTTAAATCCAACCCCGTCAACGGTATAGGCCCTCGTGGATTTCGTTATGCCTATAAAGACTACGCTTCTCCGGATGATTGGTTTGTTAGTGTGAATGTTATTCCTACTCAACCACATATTCTTATCTTGGAGATCTTGGCCGAAACAGGCTTGATTGGTTTTCTGGGATATTTAATTGCGCTTTATTTTATTATTCAGATTGTCAAACGCTCCAGGAACAAAGAGAGCATGTTTCCATTTTTTATTCCGGTAATTATTGCTTTATTCCCATTTAACGCGCATATGGCATTTTACGGATCAATATGGTCCAGCATGATCTGGTGGTTAATGGCTGTTTATTTTTCTAGTATCAAACTATATTCAAAAGAATGAAATATATGAATACCTTTTAATGATCTAATAAAATTATTAATGAAAATATTAATCATTAAACTCGGGGCACTGGGCGATATTATTATGTCCACGCCCATTATAAAACGTTTGCAAGAACATCATGCTAATGACGAGATATGGCTTTTAACTACGCCAATATATGGAAATTTGTTTTCTGGCTGGAAAGGTCTGTATATAAAAGCCGTTAACCGCACTGGCGTGTTTAATACTTTTAAAACTGTAAAATGGATAAGGCAAAATAATTTTGACCGGCTTTATGACTTACAATCAAACGACCGGACTACATTACTATCTGGTCTTTCTGGCATACCCGTACGTGCGGGGAATCATCCACGTTTTCCATATCACTTACACCCACAGACAAAGTACGAAGGAGAATGTCATTCTTTTGATCGGTTGAATCAAATACTTGAAAGCGCTGAAATTGATGCTGCACCGCCAATTCCGTATTTACCCGTTTCAGATATTGTCGTAAATAAAATATCTACTTGGCTTAAATCAAAAAATCTGGCAAATAATTCTATTGTTTTGATTCACGCTGGATCAAGCCACCTTCATACACAAAAACGCTGGCCGTATTATGCAGAATTGGCAAAATCATTGGCAAATTACAATATAGATATTATATGGATAGGATCTGACGATGACGCGGCATTAAATAAACAATTAAGCGATGCTTTTGGATTAGATGCTACAAATCAATTTACCGTGCCTGAACTCGTTGAATTAGGTAAGCATGCTTCTTTTGCAATAACAAACGATTCTGCGCCAATGCATATATTGTCTTGCTCTGGAATCCCGGTTTATGGCTTGTTTGGACCGACCAATCCGCAGCGCACACACGCATTAGGACAACAACATCGAATAATTAGCGCGACCGGGGATTTGCCTTTAAATGACAGCGAGTTTATCCCGGCAAATATAAATACAATATCATGTCAATTTGTCATAGAACGTCTTAATAAAGATGGGCACACAACATAATCATATCGAGCTACTTAAACAATGTCCCTAATGAAAGCGCCTGATAGATTTGCTTTGTTGTATGTGAACTCAATAAAAACTATTCGCATACATATAATCAAACTTTTTATTGCCTGCCTTTTTGTTAGCAAAAAATATTATTACAGGATTCTCATTAATCGAGATGGTGCCTTTGGTGATTCAATTGTTGCACTTCCAGCACTATCTATAATCAGGCAAAACTTTCCGAAGGCACAAATAGACTTGCTAACTATTTGCAACAATGGCATTACTTTTAAGGACCTGAAACTGAACAGTAAACTGGTAAATAATCTTGTTATTGTTAATAAAGATGAGCGTGTGGCGACGCTTAAACAACTTAAAAATAATCAATATGATCTTTTTATACAGCTTCCTCAAAACCTGGGTTTGTACAAATCTATAAGAAATATGTTCCTTGTTCGTTTCATGCTCGGCATCAAGAGCGCCCTTGGCTGGGATCACGGACGGATAAAATCATTCATGCGCCTACAGAAAAAATATCTCGACATACCCACAGAAACTGAGCGTTTCATCAATAACATGAAACACGCCGGGTTAACCGGTAATATCGATTACCCAATAAATAGCATGCAGCCTGAAAACAAAGCGATTATAAGCTTGCTTGAAACCCCTAAACCAATTGCATTTATCATCGGCGGAAAATTGCAACCGAAAAAATGGCCTTTGGATCATTGGGTGTCCCTTGCAAACCTTATTGGAAATAAACATGAAATCTTAATAGTCGGTGGGAAAGATGATGTTAAAGATGCTAAATTCATAACTTCAAAAGCAAAAAACACGATGAGCGTTTGTGATAAATTATCAATTCCTGAATTATTTTATGTGTTAAAAAAGACCGCTATTGCGATCAGTCTGGATACTGGCGCTATGCATTTATGTGATGCAGCAGGAACAAAAATTATTGCTCTTATATCAACAAGAGAGCTGACAAACAAATGGCACCCAAACAATAAAGATTCAATTGTTATAGAGAAAATATTGCCTTGCAGTTTTTGCCTTAAAACAATTTGTGCAGACAACATCTGCATGAAGAATATCAGTGCCGATGAAGTCTATGCAGAATTTACCAAACTAATATAACTACTGATTTAAGCTTGCACTAAGTTTCGCTTATCTCTAGTCCATCCCAAATTTCACGCCAATTAAAAAACGGGGGCAAACAATGCTCAGTTTGCAAGTGAACTGCAACTGCTGGAATAGGTGAAAACCCCGGTATATGATTAAACAGTTGATCAGTCGTTTTTTTCTCCGAGCCCATGTGGCGTTTTTCCTTTACACCCACAAATTTAGTATTTTCAAAATAGTCCCAGTATTCACTCACAACATCTGAATGAGTAAAAAATGTATGTGTGGCATGGCTTATTGTTCGCCAGCGCCTTGTGTCGCTATAAAGAATATAAGAAGGATAATTAAATTGCTTGAAAACTATTTCATGCTCTTGCGGGTATAACAACATGTGAGATCCTGTTTGAGCGTGTATTTTTTTATAGAAATCCACCATTTCAAAAATGGCTTTTTTTGTATGCAGATAATCATCTTCACAAAAATAAAAAAGACCTTCGCCTTTCCTGGCGTAATTAAAGTTTTGATGAAGCGACTGCCCCTGCCCCGGCTTTTCTGTAGTTAAGATATTCCATTCACATGTTAGTTTTCCACATAGTGCTTCTATCTTTTTTACCAGGCTTTCTTCAGATCGATCATCAAACACTGTAAAATTGATATCAACGCCCTTGCTTATAGCATCGTTGGTTGAAATTAAAAGAGATTTTATACATGTCAAAAGATGCTCTTCCAGGCTTACATTTGTAAGTTCATTGCGTTTGCCCTTGGCCCGTTTATCATTAATACAAGTACGCAAACATATTTCCAGTTTCTCTAAATTGTCTTGTTTGGGTTTGTCATTTGAATTAAAAGACTCATAAACCCTTTTTTGTTCGGTTAGATTATTGAAATCCTGGAGCGGCAAAAGATTATATTCTGGATGTTTTTTTATCGAGTATCCCTGCTTTTTCAGAAAACGATCCAGTATGCGCAGGAATTCATTCACCAAGAAGCCCTCTAATTGCGCTGCTGATCTCATCAACAGAAATATAACGTGCATCATTATGTTCGCCACGAAAGCAAACGGCTTTATTACCCCATGGACGAAATCGCTCAGGACTAACCTGACTAAACAAGCTTATGGTGGGGATTTTTAACGCACTGGCAATGTGTCCAAGACCCGAATCAGGCCCAATGTAAAGACAAGATTTTTCGATCAAGGCGGCAGACTCTAATAAACTATTACCAGTGGCATTAATATATGTAATATCAATATTTTCCGCTACTTTAAGGGTGTTTGCTTTCTCGGAAGCGCCGCCTAAAAATATCAGGCCAGAAAAATCATCTTTGTATCGGTTAAGTAATTCAATAAACTTATCTGTAGGCCAGGTTTTAACTGGCTTATTCGGATCTCCAACAGAGATAGCCAAAAGCTTTTCTTTATTTTTAAAAACTGAAACTTGTTTGTTTGCATAGACACGGTTCGATTCAGACAACCAAACCTGTGTATGCGGGATTGACTCATTTCCATGCAAGCTTGAAATCACCCCTAACAAATCTTCGACTGCATGAGGGCCATAGCTTTTTGCAGACCATTTGGTATATCTTTTTTTACTTCTTAATAGATAAGCAAGGCCGTCTGTTCTTAAATCAACAATAATGTCATAACGTTTCTTCCATAGTCTTAATAAAAGATCAGGTACGCCTCTTAAGAATTTATTCTTGTCTTTCAAATAAATATTATTCTTATAAGGATAACTTTCGTATAACGCTACCGATCGATTATCGGTAACAATATCAAACAATGCTTCTGGGTATTTATTATGCAAGGATTGTAATACTGGTGTTGTCATAACAACATCGCCAACTGAGCTTAGCCCTATAAATAATATGTTTTTAACAGCCATACGATTGTGTTGCTATATATTATGGCCTTTTAACATTATTGTTATGATAAAAAAATCAAGAGTTAGTTGAACTGTATTCACTGTAAGATTTTTCTTCGATCAAGTCAGAGCCGGTTTTACTATTAATTGTATGTTTAATATTAGCTCGTTTATCATTCGCAAAATAAATTGACCTTGCCAATTCAACAAACTCTTTATCAAACGCCTGCTCTTTTTCTTTGCCTCTTATTGCGTCTTCTATTTCCCATAATTGTTCATTTACTTTTTTTAATGCATTAATCTCATTATCCAGGCTGTTATTTGTAAAGGATGATTTGCTCCAATGACTATTTAAAACCTCAAGTTCCTTGTTAATATTTATTAATTTTTTCGCATCTTTGATTCTTTCCGTTTTTATTTCAAGGATAGTTATCTTGTCTAACAGCTCGCCAACGGAAATTTCTATTTTTATACTCACATCCATTTCCTCTTTTCAATCATTTGCCAATACAAAATCGCGAAAACACATCGCCTAAAATGTCATCACTTGTTGTCTTGCCTGTAATCTCATCAAACCCCGACAGACCTAGTCTCAATGATTCAGCTAATATTTCTAAACCAGCATTTTTATCAACGTCAGATAATGCGCGTTGCAAATGGTTTTTTACCGAACCTAATGCTTCAATATGTCGTTGACGGGCGAATATCATATCTTCTTCATTCCCTGTTATATCAAGATTTAAACATATTTTCTCGATTAGTTTATCTATGCCTTTGCCTGTTTTTGCTGACACGTAAACCTCATTGTCCATATTCTCAAATTTCCTTTCTTCACAGAGATCAATTTTATTCTTTACGATAATTGCCCTGGCGCCGGGAGACAAATATTTATCCAGCGCATCCTGTTCTATTGTTTGCTTCAGGCTGTGGTCGAGAACATATAGAACAAGATCTGCAAGACCAAGTGCTTTATAAGCCCTGTCTACGCCTTCTTTTTCTATTGCTTCATGGGTTTCACGTAATCCGGCAGTATCAACTAATGTTATTGCGTAGTCCCCAAGCAAAACTTTTTCCCTGATAATGTCGCGTGTTGTTCCGGGCAATGTTGAAACAATGGCCGAATCAAAACCAGATAAATAATTAATGATGCTTGATTTTCCTGCGTTTGGTGAACCAACAATAACAACAGACGGATTTTGATCCAGGACGCGTCCGGCTTTTGCTTTAATCAACAATTCATCAAGTATGGCCAGACTTTCTCTTATAATTCCAATTGCCGGGTCAATGCTTATATCAACATCTTCTTCATCAGGAAAATCCAATGCGGCTTCAACCAGGGTTCTGGCATTAAATATTTGATCCCTTAGTTGCGTGATGTTGTTAGAAAACACGCCTTCGAGAGACTGCATTGCGCTACGTGCTGCTTTCTTCGAATTACTGTCTATCAAATCAGCAACAGCCTCAGCCTGAATCAGGTCGATCTTATTATTCAAAAATGCTCTTTCTGTAAACTCTCCCGGTGATGCGACCCTTGCCCCCAAAGAAACTATTTCGTCCAATAACATCCCTAATACGATACGACTACCGTGTGCGTGGCATTCCATAACATCTTCACCGGTATACGATGATGGTGCTTCAAAATAAAGGGCAATGCCTTTATCGATGGTTTTCTGAGTAGAAGATTTATAGGAAACATATTGCGCCAGACGTGGTTTTGGAGGGCCGCCAGTCAGTGCTTTGAAGATTTCTTTGCTGCGTTTTCCAGAGACGCGAATTACACCGATGCCTCCTCGTCCTGACGGAGTTGCAATAGCTGCTATCGTGTCATTGTTTTCTGGCATAGCGTTAACCGCTCAACAGAATTATTTATGAGAGCTTGCTCGCTCCAGATTACGGGTAATTACCCACTGTTGTGCAATAGAAAGAGTGTTATTAACAACCCAATATAAAACCAGGCCGGCAGGGAAAAAAGCAAAAAATACCGTGAACACGACTGGCAAAGCAGACATGACTTTTTCCTGAACAGGATCCATGGGTGCAGGGTTCAGTTTTTGCTGCACGAACATTGTCACGCCCATTAACAATGGCAAAACATAAAAGGGATCAGGAATAGACAGATCATGGATCCATAAAACAAAGTCTGCCTGTCTTAGCTCAACACTTTCTAACAACACCCAATACAAGGAAATAAATACCGGTATTTGAACCAAAATCGGGAAACAACCGCCGAGGGGATTGATTTTTTCTTCCTTATAGATATCCATCATGGCCTGGTTAAGCCGTGCGCGGTCATCTTTATATCGTTCTCTAATGGAAAGAAGTCTTGGTTGAACCTTGCGCATATTTGCCATAGAACGGTAGCCGGCCGCAGACAATTTAAAAAACAATAATTTTAGTAAAAGCGTTACTAGAATAATTGACCAGCCCCAATTATTAGTATACATATGGATGTGATCCATAACCCAATACAATGGTTCTGCAAGAAACCAGAAAATTCCATAATCAGCCGTTAAATCCAGTCCTTCAGCAAATTGTTTGATCTCTTTTTGAAGTTTTGGTCCAAAGTAAACACGATGAATTAAATTTTCGCTTGCGCCAGCAGGAATGGCTTTTGAGGGCGATATCGCACCGATAACATAACTTCTGTTATCCGGGTTCAAGGTATAATAATGATATTTTTCATCTTTTGAGCCGGGTATTAATGCAGTAAAAAAGTAATGCTGAAGCATTGCAGCCCAACCGTTTGTTATATCTACAGACAGTTTTTCGTCTTGAATATCACTAAACTTTATCTTCTTATAACGTTTCTCAGGAGAAGATATAACTGCACCGGTATATGTATAAATAAATCGTGAGCTATTTTTTTTCGGTTCGGTACGGTTTATCTGCCCGTATACACTTCCTGTCCAGCTTTCTGTTGTAGTGTTTCTTATTTCGTAGTTTATATCTGCGATATACTGTCCTTTATAAAAAGTAAATGTTTTTATAATTTTTAATCCTTTATCAGACTCCCAAAACAACGGCACAGAAATACTATCTTTGTCTTCTAATTCGTAATTGGTTTTTTCAGAATCAAATAGCGTTTTATGGTTTGCAACATCTGCTTTACTTAAAAGACCCCCCTGAACCAGATAAAAATTATCATTCCCATGATTCAACAAAACAACCTTTTCATCTTTTTGTTTTTTAGAGACGGGGTAATTTAATAATGACAGTCGCTGGATTGTCCCGCCGATCGTGTTGACCTCAAGATCCAACATGTCGGTTTTAATATGAATAATATCTCCATCAAGAGATGGATCTTTTACCAGCGGCTCTGAAACAGAAGAAATTGTTTCATCATTATTACTGGCTGTTGGTACTTCTGGTGTCACAGGTATATCAATAGCCTTTGTTGCCGGACTTAATGATTGTTCTTCACTAATTGCGTGAGGGTAAATTAATTTTCCATAGTCTTCTTGCCATGCTTGCCAGATCATGGTTAGCACCAGGCCCAATGCAATTAATAAAATAAAGCGTGTCGTTTCCATTAATTATTCTTCGACGCATCTGACGGCACAGGATCAAAGCCGCCCTCATGAAACGGATGACAACGACAAACGCGTTGTACACTTAATAGCAAGCCTTTTAAAACACCATGCTTAGAGACTGCTACAGCGGTGTATTCTGAGCACGTTGGATGGAATCTACAGCACGGAGGAAAACACGGGCTAATATATCGTTGATAAATAATAATAAACTTTAATAAAGCTGTTTTCATTTAATAACTTTTTCCCAGTATTTAATGAGTATAGATTCAACATTCTCCCGTTTAACATCCAGTCGGCTTTTAACAACCACTACTACATCCCTTCCTGCCAGTTGCTTTTGTCTCAACCGAAAGCTTTCCCTGATAATGCGCTTTAGTCGATTACGATCAACAGATTTGTGAATGTGTTTCTTTGGGACTGTCATTCCTAAACGCGCTAGGGTAGTTTCGTTGTTTCTGACCAGAAACAAGAGTGGTTTATCGCTGGAGCGATGCCTGGAAGAAAACACTCGCCTGAATTCTTCTGGTCGTTTTAGCCTGTTATAAGCCCGAAAACGGCCTCCGAACGAAGACACTGTCAATTACATCTATGCTGAAAGCCTTTTTCTTCCTTTGTTCCGTCGGGCTTTTATTATTAATTTTCCAGAACGACTTTGCATACGTGCTCGAAAGCCATGGTTTCTTTTACGCTTTAGTTTACTTGGTTGATAAGTCTGTTTCATATGCAAATGCCTTTATTTTCTTTGCGGCGCTATTTAAAAGGGCGCATATGTTACTGTTGCAGCAACAAACATGTCAATTATATCCTGTAAAATATAGAGATTTTTGTTGTTGTGGATAACTATTTTAATCAGGTATAAACTTCTTCTTTCACTTCATTTTTTGATTTTCAACGAGGGTTTATTTAGTGGGAACATCCCCATGGAAACGTTGCCTGGAACGGCTTGAGGGTGAGCTATCACCTCAGCAGTTCAATACATGGATACGCCCATTACACGCTATTGAAAGCGATAATGCCATACGCCTGCTAGCACCTAATCGTTTTGTGCTTGACTGGATAAGCGAACGCTACCTGTCAAGAATGGAAGAATTATTGTGTGGTGGACAAAAAAATAGTGAGAAATTCTCTCTAAAACTTGAAATTGGTAGTCGGAACAGTAATAAGACAGAAACAAAACAAATTAAGTCGTCACAAACCCGTTCTGTTAATTCTTTTACAGAAAAAGACACGATAAAACCCATCAAACATTCCAGTAATTTAAATACATCTTTTACTTTTAATTCTTTTGTTGAAGGCAAATCCAATCAGCTAGCAAGGGCTGCCTCCATGCAGGTTGCAGAAAACCCAGGTGGTGCATACAACCCTTTATTTATTTATGGTGGTGTTGGTTTAGGTAAGACACATTTAATGCACGCAATTGGTGCAGCTATTCTTGAACAAAAACCTACTGCTAACATTGCCTACCTCCATTCTGAACGATTCGTTGCTGATATGGTCAGGGCATTACAACATAATGTTATCAATGAATTTAAAAGACATTATCGTTCTCTAGATGCCTTGTTAATTGACGATATTCAGTTCTTTGCAAAAAAAGAACGATCACAGGAAGAATTTTTTCATACCTTTAATGCACTACTTGAGGGACAACATCAAATTATATTAACTTGTGATAGATATCCAAAAGAAGTCAACGGTCTTGAGGAAAGACTAAAATCCCGGTTTGGTTGGGGGCTCACTGTTTCTATTGATCCTCCTGAACTCGAAACACGTGTTGCAATAATCCGAAAAAAATCCTTACAAGCAGAAAAACAGCTTCCTGACGAAGTATCTTTTTTTATAGCAAAACGATTTCGATCAAATGTTCGAGAGTTAGAGGGAGCGCTAAACAGAGTAATAGCAAATGCGAATTTAACTGGTAAGCCAATTACACTAGAATTTACACAAAATTCTTTACGTGATTTGCTTATCATTCAGGACAAACAAGTCACCATAGAAAATATTCAAAAAACAACCGCTGAATATTACAAAATCAGAGTAGCTGATTTGCTTTCTAAACGACGTAACCGCTCTGTTGCAAGGCCAAGACAAGTAGCTATGGCTATTTCTAAAGAACTAACTAATCATAGCTTGCCTGAAATAGGGGATGCCTTTGGTGGTCGAGATCATACAACTGTTTTACATGCATGCAGAAAAATACAAGAATTAAGAAAAACAGAACATCGAATTGAAGAAGATTATGTAAACCTTACAAATACATTAACAAGCTGATAAAGACCTGTGAAGGAAATAAAATATAATTTTATGTTTATATTTATTAACAAATCATCAACAAATTATATAAATTTATCCACAAAAAACCAGTAGTTATCAACATAGCTTAAATATATGATTTATAAAGAGAAATAATGTTATTAACATATTTTCTAATTATTAATAGTAATAATAATAGGTATATATATGAAATTTAATATAGATAGAGATGTACTATTGCCAGTATTACAAACTGTAAGTGGTGTTGTTGATCGGCGACAAACCTTACCTATACTTTCTAATCTATTATTCAACCTGGGAACAGGTTCTTTATCTGTAACAGCAACAGACATGGAAGTAGAGTTTATTGTCACAATGGATTTGAAGTTCGAACAAGCTGGAGAATTAACTTTACCTGCAAGAAAACTGTTAGATATCTGTCGCGCTCTTCCCCAGAATGCAAAACTCCTGTTTGAGGTTAAAAATGATCGTGTATTGATCATATCTGGGAAAAGTCGTTTTACTTTGGCCACGTTGCCCGCACAAGAATTTCCGGTTATTGATATAACCGACAATATTGTAACTTTTAACATAAAACAAAAAACACTTGAGAAACTACTCGAAAACACCCAGTTTGCAATGGCACAACAAGATGTACGGTATTATTTAAATGGTCTCTTGTTAGAAATATCAAATAACAAACTCAAGGCAGTTGCAACAGATGGTCATCGTTTAGCTTTAGATGAAATTGATATACAAGCATCTATAGATAGTCCAATACAGATAATTGTGCCAAGAAAAGGGATTACAGAATTAACACGCCTTCTTCATGATGATAGCGAGATAGAGATACAGATAAGCACTAATCATATACGAGTTAAAAATACCAACTCGTGTTTTACCAGCAAGTTAATTGATGGACGTTTTCCAGATTATCAGCGTGTTATCCCGGAATTAAGTGAAACCCCTGTATTTGCTGATAGAGAGGAGTTAAAAAACAGCCTAACCCGTGCTTCAATCCTTTCAAATGAAAAATATAGAGGCGTAAGAATAATTTTTAATTCTGATAGTCTTCGCGCATTAGCGCATAATCCTGAACAGGAGGAAGCAGAAGAGGAGTTGGAAGTAGAATATAAGGGAGATGAAATAGAGATAGGCTTTAATGTTTCTTACCTGTTAGATACTTTATCAATTATTAAAAGTGAGAAGGTGAAATTAAGCGTCCTGGATCCAAACAGTAGTTGTTTAATTTTGCCTGAGGACGAATCACAGTGTCAGTATGTAGTAATGCCTATGCGACTTTAGGTAATGCTATATATTGAACAGCTTAAGGCCTGCTCAATACGTAATCTGGGTGAATTTACTATTGAGCCAGGCCCAGGGCTTAATTTCTTTTACGGCCCAAATGCGAGCGGAAAAACATCTATTCTTGAAAGTGTGTATTTATTATCGCGGATAAAATCGTTTAGGAGTAAAAGAATAAACGATGTCATAAGTCGCGGTGAAGAGAGGCTACAAGTATTTGCAAAGGGATTAAACCAGGGTAATACTTTTTCTGTGGGCGTGGAAAAGGGCCGCGGTATTACACGCATAAAGTTTGATGGTGAAATAGTACAAACCGCTTCAGAACAGGCGAAACGCCTTCCGGTCTATGTTTTGACGCCAGATCACCATTTATTATTCACAGGCACACCAAAAGAACGAAGACATTGGTTAGATTGGTCGTTGTTTCACGTGGAACAGGACTATTTGTTAATCTGGAAAAGCTACCATCGAGCACTTCGTCATCGTAACGCACTACTAAAAACAGAACGTGCTATTAATTCGTCTGAAATGACTGGTTGGGAAAAACTAATGTGCGAAGAGGCAATAAAAATAGATTCGATGAGGGGGAACTATATTTCAGATATTAACAGACTACTAAGTGAAAAACATGCGCCAGTAGTGTTAGCCAGTACAGCGAAGATTGATTATTTAAATGAAGCTTATACAGAACAAGGGCTGGATAGATTGTTAGCTGAAAACAGAAAAGAAGATGTAAAAAGAGGGTATACAAATTTGGGGCCCCACCGTTCGGATATTGTTTTTAGTTATGAAGATTTCAATGTCGCCAAACATTTATCACGGGGCCAAACCAAGCTCTTTGGGGCCGCTCTGATTTCATCACAAGTAGAAAAGCTAAAAAACATCGGGAAAAACGCAATGGTACTCATTGATGATTTAGATGCCGAGCTTGATGAAGAGTCATCTAAAAACATGTTGGACTTATTGTTAGCCAACAACATTCAAACCTTCGTTTCATCATTAACGAGGCCAGAGTGGATCAAACAAGAACAGAGTAATCACAGCGTGTTTCACGTGAAACACGGAAAAATTCAGAAAATGTTAGAATAGGCCGGTTTGTTATTGAGAGAGAATTATGTCAGAGGAAAACACGTACGATTCATCGAAAATTAAGGTTTTAAAGGGATTAGAGGCGGTAAGAAAGCGGCCGGGAATGTATATAGGAGACACGGAAGATGGGACCGGTCTGCACCATATGGTATTTGAGGTGGTCGACAATAGTATTGATGAGGCCTTGGCCGGTTATTGTGATCATATAAAAATTACCATTCACTCTGATGAGTCTGTCTCTGTCTCAGACAATGGAAGAGGCATCCCTGTTGGCATTCATGAAGACGAAGGTCGTTCAGCAACAGAAGTAATCATGACCACGTTACATGCTGGTGGTAAATTTGATGATAATTCTTATAAGGTATCAGGTGGCTTACACGGTGTAGGTGTTTCAGTTGTAAATGCGCTTTCTGACAAGCTCAAGTTAACGATTTATAGAGAAGGGTTTGTTCATCGCCAAATGTATGAAAACGGTGACCCTGTTTCTCCACTGGAAAAATGCGAAGCCTCAGACAAAACCGGAACTGAAGTAACATTTTTGCCTGGCATCTCAACTTTTAAGTACGTTGAATTTCATTACGATATCCTCGCAAAACGGTTACGCGAGCTGTCCTTTCTGAACTCTGGTGTGCGCATTGAATTGATTGACGAACGTAGTGGAAAAACGGATTTATTTGAATATAAAGGAGGGATAAGCGCTTTTGTTAAGCATTTAAATCGCAACAAAACGCCACTTCATGAGACTGTGATCAATATTGATGTTGATAAAGACGGTGTTGGTGTGCAATTAGCCATGCAATGGAATGATTCATATCAGGAAAATATATTCTGTTTTACAAATAATATTCCTCAAAAGGATGGTGGCACGCACCTTTCAGGGTTTAGAGCCGCCCTGACCAGAAGCTTTAATCAATATATGGATAAACAAGGGATTGTAGCAAAGTCAAAAGTAAATATAACTGGAGATGATGTTAGAGAGGGACTAACAGCTGTTCTTTCAATGAAGTTGTCTGACCCGAAGTTTTCTTCACAAACAAAGGATAAGCTTGTTTCAAGTGAGGTTAGGTCTGTGGTTGAATCTTGCATCGCCGAAAAATTACAGGAATTTTTATTAGAAAGGCCTGCAGAAGCGAAGGCAATTTGTAATAAGGTCGTTGAAGCCGCAAGCGCACGTGAGGCTGCCCGAAAGGCAAGGGAATTAACCCGAAGAAAATCAGCGCTGGATGTCGCTGGGTTGCCTGGAAAATTGGCGGATTGCCAGGAAAAAGACCCCGCTTTATCAGAACTCTTTCTGGTGGAGGGTGATTCTGCAGGTGGATCAGCAAAACAGGGCCGTGATCGCCATAATCAGGCTATTTTGCCGTTGAAAGGCAAGATTTTGAACGTGGAAAAGGCCCGATTTGATAAAATGTTGTCCTCGATAGAAGTGGGCACGCTTATTACAGCGCTAGGCTGTGGTATAGGGAAAGAAGAGTTCGAGCCTGAAAAGTTAAGATATCATCGCATCATTATCATGACGGATGCTGATGTAGATGGCGCACATATTCGAACGCTGTTGCTTACTTTCTTTTATCGTCAGATGTTTGAACTAATCGAGCGCGGCCATATTTATATTGCGCAGCCGCCATTGTATAAAGTTAAAAAAGGTAAACAGGCCCGCTATCTGAAAGATGATGCAGAAAGAGAAGCATATTTACTCGAGTTGGCGTTGGAAAATAGCCAACTATTTCCTGGAGATGGACAAACGCCAATAGAAAATCAAGCGCTGAAAGATCTGGTTAATCTCTATATAGCAATGAACCGCGCCTATGATCGATTATGTAAACGTTATCATCCGACCATCATTGATGCGATGCGTTACATGCCTGTAATTACTGAATCAGATTGTGTTGACTATGCCGTGGTAAAAAACTGGTTTGGTGAATTAACTAATATGTTAAATAGCGATGACGCCCATATAAACGAATATAATTTTGAGCTATTTTCAGCAACAGACGAAACATCTGGCGCTAAAATTTCATTACTAATCCATGGTATTGAGTCGAGCAACGTATTTATGCCGGAGTTCTTCGCTTCAGAGGACTATAAGAAACTATCTGCTTTGGAGCAGGCGCTTGAGCCGGATGAAAACGCCTATATACAACGCAATGAGCGAAAGCAAGCGATCACTTCTTATAAGCAGGCTTTTGATTGGTTGTTAAAAGAAGCGGAACTGGGCCTGTCCATTCAGCGCTATAAAGGGCTTGGTGAAATGAATCCGGATCAGCTTTGGGAAACTACAATGGACGTATCAAGCAGAAGTCTTTTACAGGTTAAAATTGAGGATGTCATTGGTGCCGATGAAGTATTTACTACCTTGATGGGCGATCAAGTAGAGCCAAGAAGAGAATTTATTGAACGCAATGCGCTGGTTGTCGAAAACCTGGATACATAATTAAGGGTATTCTAAAAAGGTACTTTCCACCCCCTCAAGAGGTATACCGAAGGCCATGCAGTCCTCCGCACGGCGCCTCCTTGCACATATGTACAGGTATGTACGGTTTGCCGGTTTCGCCTAAAGCGCCTACTTTTGGTGTAGGAGCAAAAACTGGCCACGGTAAAATTACTATTTTTAGAGAAATCCTTATGTTTTTGCTATAGCCCAAACTTCAATACACTGGCAGCCTGCTTTGCTTAGTAAAGCCGAAAGTTCGTTTACTGTTGACCCTGTCGTTATTACGTCATCAATAATAGCAATGTGTTCAGGTAAGCGGGTATCAGTTAGGCAAAAAGCCCCCTTGATGTTTTTCATTCTGGTATTCATTGGCAATGTGCTTTGTGGGTCGGTGTTTTTGATGCGCTTACATAAGGATGGATTAACCTTTAACTCAAGACGTTTTGCGATTTGATTAGCAATTACAAGAGATTGATTATATCCACGATCACGTTGTCGTTTTTTGTGAAGTGGAACGGGCAATAGAAGTTTTGGAAGAAAAGGTTTTTCGCTTAGTTGTTTAGCCATTTTGTCCGCGATACTGATTGCAAGCTCAGGACGGTTATTAAATTTTAAAGTTTTAATTAAATGGTTTGCTGGGTATTGATAATTAAACAATATTTCGGTACTGGTAAAATCAGGTTTCCGCTTCAGGCAAGCACCACACACTTCGTTATTAATCGTGTTTCGTGCACATACAGGACACCGAGCGATATTCAAAATAAAATCAGTTTCGCATTCTTTACACCAGGTATCGTTGGTTTTTGTCAGGCAGAAAAAACAAGCGCCTGGTAAAAATAGCTGTTTGACATCCATGTTTGTCTGTTAACCTAAATGTTAATAAAAAGTTTACAATTAATCCCAGATATTCATTGTTGCACGCCTGAGCATTTTTGTTGAGCGCTGAGGCGAAACATATTTTAAGAGTGATATATTTATATGGAACATAACAATAAAACATTGATTAGAAATGACTGGACCAAAGAAGAAGTCGCATCATTAATAACACAACCGTTTAATGATTTAATCTTCAAGGCTCAACAAACTCACCGAGAACACTTTAATCCAAATCAAGTTCAGTTAAGCACATTAATGAATATTAAAACCGGTGGTTGTCCGGAAGATTGTGCCTATTGTCCACAGAGCGCTCATTACAAGACGGGCGTGAACTCTGAAAAACTACTTGAGTTAGATGATGTGCTTATTCAGGCAAAGGCGGCAAAAGATAAGGGGGCAACCCGGTTTTGTATGGGCGCAGCATGGCGACAACCAAATCAACGCGATCTGGAAAAAGTGATGGAAATGGTCGAAGCGGTCAAAAAAACAGGCATGGAAACATGTGTAACCCTGGGTATGTTGTCAGAGGATCAAGCCAAAGACCTGAAATCAGCAGGTTTGGATTATTACAATCATAATTTGGATTGTTCCCCTGAATTCTATTCAAAAATCATTAGTACCCGGGATTATCAAGAACGACTAGATACTCTTGATCGTGTTAGAGAAGCCGGTATCAATGTATGTTGTGGTGGAATTATTGGTATGGGCGAAGATCATAATGATCGTGCAGGCTTGCTATTAACGCTGGTCAATATGCCGGTTCACCCGGAAAGCGTTCCTATAAATATGTTGGTGCATGTTGAAGGGACGCCATTAAATGATATCGATAAACCTGATCCAATTGAATTCGTCAGGATAATTGCAGCAGCAAGGATATTGATGCCCGCATCATTTGTTCGATTATCAGCTGGTCGTAACGAAATGACTGATGAAATGCAGGCGTTATGTTTTCTCGCTGGCGCAAATTCTGTTTTTTATGGAGAAAAATTACTTACCACTGATAATCCCCAATTAATGCAAGATCAGTTGTTGTTTGATCGTCTGGGCATACAGTCATCACAACACCAATAACGTCTGTATAAATTAAATATTAATGAAGATACGAAAGTGAATCTTGTTGACGAAATCAATCAACGAAAAGCAGATGATTTATTCCGGGTAAGACAGGTTGTTAGTTCAGCACAAGGGCCATTAATAACTATTAATGACGAAGAGTTTTTAAACTTTAGTAGTAATGATTATTTGGGTTTTGCCAATAACGCAGAACTTAAGGCCTGCATGATTGATGCAATTGATAAATATGGTGTTGGTGCAGGTTCATCACAATTATTAGTTGGCCATTTAACACCACACAAACTATTGGAAGAAAAACTTTCCGGTTTTCTAAACAGGGAAGCGGCACTGGTTTTTCCTAGCGGATATCATGCAAATCTGGCCATCGCATCAGTTTTAATTGATAAAAACACGATTATTCTTCAGGATAAATTGAACCACGCTTCGTTGATAGATTCCGCATTACTTTCAAAAGGCAAGCTCGTCCGTTATCGTCATAATAATGCAGGACACCTGAAGAGTTTTTTAGAAAAGTATAAACATAATGAATTAATTGTAATGACTGATGGCGTTTTCAGTATGGATGGAGATTATGCCTCATTAACAGAGATTGTTGATTTATGT
Source organism: uncultured Enterobacteriaceae bacterium (assembly GCA_964392105.1). GTDB lineage: Bacteria > Pseudomonadota > Gammaproteobacteria > Eutrophobiales > Eutrophobiaceae > UBA7359. The sequence goes on along the minus strand of CAYMPA010000001.1, from coordinate 34,397 downwards.
AAAACATATAATGCTTTATTAGTTGTTGATGATGCACATGGCATTGGTGTTTTAGGGGATGCTGGTGCGGGCTTGCTTGAAGAGCTCATGCTCGATCAGGAACAAGTACCAATACTAATAGGCACATTTGGAAAATCTTTCGGTGCCAGTGGCGCATTTATCGCTGGGAGCAGTATGTATGTAGAAGCCTTTATACAAAAAGCAAGAACCTATATTTATACAACAGCATTATTACCTTCAGTAGCTGCAACAATGTCACATGCTGTTGATCTCATAGTTAACGGTAATCATTTGCGTAAACACATAAAAGACCTGATTAATCATTATAAGAAATCAATAAAAGAGTCGGGTCTAAGAGTAAGTGAATCTAAATCTCATATACAGCCTATAATAATTGGTGAAGCTGGTAAAACATTAGCCATAAGTAAGGCACTATATGAAAAAAAGATATTAACCCCGGCTATCAGACCACCAACCGTTCCTGAAGAAACATCACGATTGCGAATAAGTATTACCGCTGCCCATAAAATGGATCATATCGAACGTCTTGTATCTACTATTAAGGACATTTTCAATGATCACTGACCAGAGCCTTGATTGTATGCTGTTACACGGTTGGGGTGTATCAAATACTGTCTGGCATGAATTTGCTGGTCGCTTGAATTGTTTTAATAATATATCGACACCCTGTCTTTATGAAGTAGCTAGTAATACAAAAGATAATAAATTCGAATCTATAGCTACGGCACTAAGTAAAACCATAAACACAGACTGCATAGTAATCGCATGGTCTATAGGCGGTTTAATCGCAACGCGATTAGCAGAACTAACGGACAAAATAAAAACCATTATATTTATCGCAAGTACACCATGTTTTGTAAATAAAGCAGATTGGTTATATACGATTGACAGAAATAGCATTAATGACCTTCAACAAAAATTATCAAACAATCCTGTAACAGCACTCGAATATTTTGCGGGGTTAATAGCCCAGGGAGATATCTCTTCAAAAAAGACCAATAGAAATATTCGTAAAAATCTGGCTAATAATAATTACAGCACGATTCTTTCTTCCTGGTTGATCGAGGCACAACAAACCGATCAAAGAAATGAATTTGCAGCATTAAAAATTCCTACACAAGTTTTATTGGGTGAGCATGATGCGCTTATAAGTTCACAGATAGAAAAGCAAATAAAACAACTAAGTCCAAATACGCAATGTGCCTTGTTGAGTGATTGTGGACACGCGCCTTTTATAAGTAAGCCGGAAGAAACACATAAAATAATTAACGAGTTTATCAGTGCAAAATTCACCAAATAAGAACTATGTAATAGATGGTTGTAATGTTCAGGCCGCGTTTAACGCCGCTGCAAATAATTACGATGCCTTCTCTTTATTACAACGAACTATTACAGACCGATTGGTTGAGTCTTTTGATCAAATCAAGATCAAGCCAACATCAATACTGGATCTTGGGGCAGGCACAGGTTATGGATCGAGAAAGCTAAAACAACAGTTTAAAAAAGCGCATATTTACCAGATAGATATTTCCGGGGAGATGTTAAAAAAATCACGTAAACAGTCGCCAGTGTTATTTTCAAAAACTCATTTTCTCTGTGCAGATGCAAATCAAATCCCTTTACCTGAAAACCGTTTTGATTTGGTCTTTAGTAGTTTGATGTTGCAATGGTGCAATGATCTGGATGCAGTCTTTGCAGAAATTAAGCGCGTGCTCAGGCCAGGAGGCATCTTCCTGTTTTCAAGTTTTGGCCCAGACTCTTTAAAAGAATTACGAGAGAGTTGGCGACAGGTTGATGATCAAGTGCATGTAAACGCCTTTGTTGATATGCACGATATAGGTGATTCTCTAATTCGAAGTGGTTTGGATGCTCCGGTGTTAAACATTGAATATATTGTTTTGATCTATGATGAGTGTAAACAACTAATGCGCGAGTTAAAAAACATAGGCGCACAAAATATAAACAAAGGCCGAAGAAAAACACTTACTGGAAAGCAACGTCTGGGTAAAGTGTTTAAACATTACGAGACATTTAGACAAAATAATAAATTACCAGCGACCTACGAAGTTATTTATGGGCATGCATGGCAATCCGACCTGGAAAAGGACGTTGGCAAGGTTGAAAATATTCAATCCATATCATTAGACGATCTGAAGAAAGATCTTGATAATCGGAAACAAAAGTAATTTATGTCTAATGGAATTTTTATTACAGGCACAGATACTGGAGTAGGAAAAACCCGGTTTACGGTTACATTAATGGAGGCATTAAAAAAACAGGGACATCAAGTCGCCGGGATGAAACCAATTGCATCTGGCGCAAACTTGAATGACGGCAAATTAATGAACGAGGATGCAATATTAATAATGCTTCATTGTAGTGAGACCACCAATTATGAAGTTATAAACCCTGTCGTTTTTGAATCACCTGTTGCACCATATATTGCAGCCAATCGGGAAAAAGTGATTATTGATCTGGACAAAATTATTGCCAGTTATGATCAGTTGGCTTCAAATGGCGGGTATGTCATCGTTGAAGGGGTCGGTGGCTGGCGAGTACCAATTTCTGACAAAACAAGCATGGTTGATTTAGTGCGCGTGTTGGATCTGCCAGTGATTATGGTGGTTGGTATCAGTCTGGGGTGTATAAATCATGCGATATTAACAGAAGAGGCTATCCGTTCTGATGGTGTGAACCTGTGTGGCTGGGTAAGTAATCAGTTAGAAAAAGATTATTTATTTAAACAGGAAACAATCGATACATTAAAAGAAAAATTGACCAGCCCGCATATTGCAAATCAACCTTATATGAATGATTTTAAGCCGGATAAAATGCTTGAAAGAATCGATCTATCACTTATTTCTGATGTTTGTCTCTAGCACATTATTTCTTGTATATTCTTGACCTAGATCAATATTTTATTTATTATTTTTTGATCTAGATCAAGAAGGTTGCAAACAATGCCCAATATAGGGCATATTATCCCACCGAGAACGGCTAATAAATCAAGATTTTTTATTATTAGCCCATAAACAGAATAAAACTATATATACAAGAGGTTCCGAGTGATCTTTTGCCTGAGTGATTCTGGGGGGGCAAACAGGGGCTTGGTGGTTATGCCAAATCAAGCGATGCCATGGCATCAGCTTGTTTGGTTATACAGTATAACAGCCAGTTTCACTATAACCGTTGCACTGGGGTTCTTTTTCCAAGGGTTGACACTGATCTTGCCTTTCGCCGGGCTAGAACTGGTGGCATTGGGCGCTGTATTGTATGTGAGCGCATGGTGTGGTGGCATAAGGGAAGTTAATAGCGTCACAGGGGACAAGATTAGAATTGAAATCGGTCATGGTTCTCCGGAACAGTGCCATGAATTAAAACGAGTTTGGGCGCAGGTAATATTGGAGCGATCCTGGAATAACTGGTATCCAAGTCGCCTGTTAATAAGGTCCCACGGGCAACAGGCCGAGATAGGATGTTTTTTAAATGAGTCGGAACGCCAAGGCCTGGCAATCGAGCTGCGAAAAGTAATTAAAAATTAGTTTGTATGAATGAAAGAAATATAAAAATCATCAATGTTGAGGGACGTTGTATGTCAGTCAAAAAATTAAAACAAACTGTGCTTGGAGTGGTTACAGTTTCATTATTTCTGGCGTGTGGTGTTGCACTGGCAGATTATTCGCTTAATTTGACAGAGGGCGTAACGCCAACCAGTCATAAAGTCTACGAATTGCACATGACTATTCTGTACATTGTTACAGTAATCGGTATCGCTGTATTCAGTGTTATGTGTTGGTCAATCTTCCACCACAGAAAATCAAAAGGTGCCGTTGCCGAGCAATTTCATCACAGTACTGTTGCTGAAATTACCTGGACTATCATTCCTGTTTTGATTTTGGTCGTCTTGGCGGTCCCCGCCACGAAAACCTTGGTCTTTATGGAGCAAACCGGCGATGCAGAAATGACACTTAAAGCCACAGGCTATCAGTGGAAATGGAAATATGATTATCTCGAAGAAGGCATCAGTTTTTTCAGTGCACTACATCAGGACAGTAATAATGCGCGTCAAAGAAGCTCAGCAATAGACCCTAACGCGATCGAAAATTATTTATTGGAGGTTGATAATCCTTTGGTCCTTCCGGTCGAAACTAAAATCAGGATACTGACAACTGCGGCAGACGTTATTCATGCCTGGTGGGTCCCGGCTTTAGGTTGGAAACGAGACGCGATCCCTGGCTTTATAAATGACAACTGGACTTATATCGAAGAACCAGGCATTTACCGTGGCCAGTGTACTGAACTATGCGGTAAAGACCACGGTTTCATGCCTATCGTAGTAAAAGCAGTATCTAAAGAAGAATATGCAGCCTGGGTTGAAGAAAAGAAGGCAGAACAAACCATTGCCGCAGCGAGTTCTGACCGTGAATGGAGCATGGATGAGCTGATGGAAAAAGGCGGGACCGTCTATGCTGCAACTTGTGCCGCTTGCCATATGGCCAACGGTGAGGGCCTGCCTGGTACTTTCCCGGCACTGAAGGGGGGAGTAATTACAACGGGGCCGTTAGCGGGTCACCTGGACAGGGTTATCAACGGTAAGGCAGGTACGATGATGGTGGCTTTTGGCGGACAATTATCCGATGCCGAGTTGGCTGCCGTCATTACCTTTGAACGTAATAGCTGGGGCAATGATAGCGGCGATGTTATTCAGCCATCTGACATTAAAGCAGCACGCTAATAACGAAATTAATAAATTAATTATTTGGATTAAGCAACCATAGGATAGAAATTATGAGTGAAGCAGTCCTCCATCACGACGACCACGATCACAAACCAACCGGCATAAAGCGCTGGTTATTTTCTACCAACCATAAAGATATTGGCACCATGTATCTGGTGTTCGCCTTGATTATGTTTTTTGTTGGTGGCGCCATGGCAATGGTTATCCGTGCTGAATTATTTCAGCCGGGTATGCAATATGTTGATCCTCAATTTTTTAACTCAATGGCTACTGTTCATGCACTGGTCATGATCTTCGGCGCACTAATGCCGGCCGCTGTCGGTATGGCCAACTGGATGATCCCGATGATGATTGGTGCGCCGGATATGGCAATGCCACGAATGAATAACATGAGTTTCTGGATCTTGCCGTTTGCTGCTACTCTTTTGATATCGACATTTTTCATGGAAGGCGGTGCCCCATCGGGTGGATGGACCATGTATCCCCCCCTGGTGTTGCAGTTGGGTGATGCTTTTCCGTTCCTGATCTTCGCAGTCCACTTTCTGGGGCTCTCCTCGATTATGGGCGCAATCAATATAATTGCGACGGTTTTCAATATGCGTGCACCGGGCATGAGCTTCATGAGATTACCGCTGTTTGTCTGGACCTGGATTATTACCGCGTTTCTTTTGATTGCTGCAATGCCGGTACTTGCCGGTGCGGTGACCATGCTGTTAACTGACAAGTTCTTTGGAACGGCCTTCTTCGACGCAGCCGGCGGTGGTGATCCGATTATGTTCCAACATGTTTTCTGGTTCTTTGCTCATCCTGAGGTTTATATCCTGGTTTTGCCTTCATTTGGTATTATTTCCCAGGTTCTCCCGACCTTTTCACGCAAGCCATTATTTGGATATACATCGATGGTTTACGCAACGGCATCGATTGCCTTTCTTTCGTTTTTTGTCTGGGCACACCACATGTTTACTGTTGGTATGCCACTGACCGGTGAGCTATTCTTCATGTATGCAACCATGTCGATCGCCGTGCCAACTGGCGTGAAGGTCTTTAACTGGGTGGCAACCATGTGGAAGGGCTCCATGACCTTTGAAACACCAATGCTTTTTGCAATTGGTGTCTTGTTCATGTTTACGATGGGTGGTTTAACTGGTTTGATGATGGGCATCACCCCGGTCGACTTCCAGTACCACGACACCTATTTCATCGTTGCACATTTCCATTACGTCATCGTGCCCGGCATCATCTTTGGTGTATTTGCAGGGATTTACTACTGGTTGCCAAAATGGACGGGCCATATGTATGACGAGAAATTAGGCAAATTACATTTTTGGACATCTACCATATCGGTGAATATCTCGTTCTTCCCAATGCATTTCCTCGGGCTGGCCGGTATGCCGCGCCGTATCCCTGATTACAATATTCAGTTTACCGATTGGAACCAGGTTTCCAGTATTGGTGGATTCGCATTTGGCCTTAGCCAGTTGATATTAGTCTGGTTGGTTATCAAGTGTGTTCGTGGCGGCGAAAAGGCAACGGATCAGGTTTGGGAAAGCGCACATGGTCTGGAATTTACCTTGCCTTCACCACCGCCATACCATAGCTTTATAACTCCTCCTGAAGTTACGGATGCAACTGCGCATTCATAGAGAGTGAGTAAGGATTATTGATGAGCGATAATGATCAAACTGATGCTGAAAAGGAATTGGCTGCAAAGAACATGCGATTGGCCATCATTCTTGGCATGGTCGCATTTGGCTTTTATATCGGGTTATTCCTGATTTATATATAGTCATGGCACAAAACACAACACGTACAGCCAGGAAACTATGTGCTTTTGCTATCGCAATGTTTGGTTTTGGTTATGCCATGGTGCCTTTGTATGACGTATTTTGTGATGTTACCGGGATTAATGGCAAGACAGGCGAAATTTCACAGGCCGAGGCCGAGGCCGGCAAAGTAGATGCCGACCGTCTGGTTACGGTTGAGTTCGATACCAATGTGAATCCTGCTTTGCCATGGAAATTTAAAGCGGTTGAATATAAGACAAAAGTTCATCCTGGCGAAGTTGCCGAGGCCGTTTTCATCGCGGAGAACGAATCGGATAGAACCGTTACAGGAAAGGCAGTTCCCAGTGTAGCGCCAGCACAAGCATCCTTGTTTTTTAATAAAACTGAATGTTTCTGTTTTACAAAACAGATTCTTGGGCCAAGGGAACGTAAAGAAATGATCGTTCGTTTTGTTGTTGATGCTGAGTTACCAGAAAAGATTTCAACAATGACACTTTCATATACTTTTTTTAAAGCACCGGACAGTGATGGTGTTGCAGTCTCCGACACAAAGTCTGTTAAGGCAATAAACACTAAAGGTTAGTAAGTTTGTCTCCGAAAATAAAATTTTTTGTGAGAGTAAGGAAATTCCGTGCACAGAACCGCAGTGTATACGAAACACATAAGGACAGCATGACCCTTGGGTACAGCGTGCCCTCTGGGTATTTGAGCACGGTGTTGACGCAGCTATTGTGAAAAAAGATATTTTCGGTGATTCCTGTAAACAATAGATAATCGAAATGAGGAAAAATTATGTCTGACTCACATGGTGAATATTTTATCCCGGAACCGAGCCGTTGGCCGGTAGTAGGATCTCTGGCGTTGTTCATCTCCTTTATTGGTGCTGGCATCATGTTAAATGGATCGGGTTTTGGTACATTTATTTTTGGACTTGGTATAGCCGCAGTTATCTATATGTTTGTCGGCTGGTTTTCTGATGTGATTGGTGAAAGCACTGCCGGAAACTATAATCAGCAGGTTGATATCAGTTTCCGTTGGGGTATGAGTTGGTTTATCTTTTCTGAAGTAATGTTTTTTGCTGCATTCTTTGGTGCCTTATTCTATGCGCGTGTTTTGTCTGTGCCATGGCTGGGCGGTGAAGGCGCAGGGTTCGTTACCAATTATTTTCTGTGGCCTGACTTTGATGCAATATGGCCTTTGTTAACTACCCCTGACATGACTTTGGATGGTGCTGAATCCAGATTCACGGCAATTAAAGAGATTATTCCTGCCTGGGGTGTTCCTGCAGTAAATACAGCCATTCTTCTTAGCAGTGGTGCAACCGTAACATTTGCACATTGGTCTTTGATAAGAGACAACCGTGCAGGTCTGTGCTGGTGGCTTGCAGCAACCGTTCTGCTGGGTTTTCTCTTCGTATACCTGCAAGCAGGAGAATATTACCACGCTTATCATGAGCTGGATTTAACGCTTAATTCAGGTATTTATGGTTCTACCTTTTTCATGTTGACGGGTTTCCACGGGTTCCATGTCACCTTGGGGGCAACCATGTTGACGGTTATCCTGTTTAGGGCAATGAAAGGACATTTCTCGGCACATGACCATTTTGCCTTTGAAGGTGTTGCCTGGTATTGGCACTTTGTCGACGTTGTCTGGCTGGGCCTGTTTATATTTGTCTACTGGATATAATTTCAACAGAAAAGCAATTAAGGGAGGGCGCTGCATTTACAGCGCTTTTTCTGTTTTTGATTTCTGGCCCTTATGTTGCACAAGTAAGCCAGTAATTGAGCCAATGTTATTGTCCAAGACCATGCGGTTGAATCAAGCCAAATTTATATCCAACTATCAATGAAACAAAGAGAAGAATTGAAAGTGTAATTCTAAAAGTAAGTGAGGTAACTAATCGTTTGGATTTAGGGTTGCCTATGACCAGGAAATAAAGCCCGGATAAAAGCGAAAAGCCTATTAAGACAAGCAAGATCACAATGAAGATTTTAAATAGTAAAGCGGCGCTCATTTTATGTCCCGGTGTTTTTGTGGTAGATATTCTACCAGTATTAACAGCATACAATTTGTAAATGAAAATATTTATTGGAAACTGGTGTTATTGTCCGGGACTCCTTACAAGTTTGCTTGCGTTGGTATTTTTCAGTTTGTTTGTTTCACTGGGCTTTTGGCAGATGGATCGTGCTGAACAGAAAAGAACACAACACGCAGATTTTGAAAGCAGGCAATCAGGAAGATCGATTAATCTTAATCAAGACGATATAAAATCATTTGATAAAGATGAAATTAAATGGCGGCATGTTAATGCGACGGGCGAATTTCTGGAGAAACATCAAATACTGTTAGATAACCGGGTAGAAAAAGGACAAGCGGGTTACTATGTTTACACTCCATTTAGACTGGAACAAAGCGGGTATGTAGTACTTGTAAATCGTGGCTGGATATCTGTTGGCGATGATCGCACTATGAGACCAGATTTAAACATCACTAGCGGTCTTGTAAATATAAAAGGTGTTGCTAAAGAACAGCCAAACACAGGCGTGTTGTTAAAAGTGTTACCGCCAGAACAATTATTTGAAAACATCTATCGGGTGCAGCAATTAAACATTAATGCAGTTGCGTTATTAACAAAAACAAAACTGCTTTCTTTTATTATTAGATTAGAACCAGAATCAGAACATGGTTATCGTAGACAATGGAAAACACCCGGTTCAGGCGAAAGTGTAAACATAGGTTATGCTTTTCAATGGTTCGCATTTGCAACCACATTACTGATTATATATCTGGTTTTGAATATCAAGAAAAAAGATAAGACGGAACAAAATGCATGATTGATATAAGCAAAAACAAAAGGAACAGGATAACAATTATTCTTGTCATAGTGGCATTTACCAGTCCGTTAATATTGTCATGGTTTGTTTTTAATCATACCAATTTTCTTGAAAACAGAGGCATGTCCAATCATGGTAAATTAATCGACCCACCGAGACCAATAGATGATCTTGCCTTGATCGATCCGTTAAATGCAGAAAGGAAAGATAGCTTACATGGTAAATGGAGTATGGCTTATGTGACTGAGTCGTGTGACAAGCAATGCATGGATAATGTTTATCGAATGCGTCAAATTCATATCGCTATGGACAAACATTCTCTTCGAGTACAGAAGGTATTGTTATTAACCGAACAAACGGCAAGTGAACTCTCAGAGATGTTGATCAATTTCAGAGGACAACAGGTAATAGATACAAATTTAGTAAATGCTCATGTATTACTCGATAAATTTCGATTAACAAAATCTGATAATCCATTAAAAGCAGAACGCATATATATAATTGATCCTCTCGGAAATTTAATGATGAGTTATCAACCTGATGCAAACCCGGGAGACATCATGAAAGACTTAAAAAAATTATTAAGGGCGTCGCACATTGGTTAATCCATATAACAAATCAACTTGTATAATAAACATACAATGGTGATCGAAGTCGCTTGTGTGGACTACAGTAATACTGTCGCTACAAGGTAACAGGCAGGAGAACTCGCAGGCAGCTGGAGATTAATATTCCTGTGCTTTTTGCAATAAAACATAAACCGTTTATGATATAAACCCCTCATTTTTGAAGAGTTTATGTAATTTATAATAACGCGAAAGGAAAATACGTCTGTTTAGACGAATGAGACATACAACTCACCGGGAAAGAAAGATACTTACATGAATGATAAAAACCAAGCAGATGTAATTGCTGTTCAACAACCATCGCTGATCCCGTGGCAGAAATATTTACAGTTATGCAAACCCAAGGTGGTATTGCTAATAATCTTTACTGCAATAGTAGGAATGTTGCTTTCAAGGCCTCATACTTATTCTCTGGGTGTAATGGTATCCGCCATAATCGGTATCGGGCTCGCTGCCTCCGCCGGTGCTGCACTTAATCATTTAGCCGATCAACATATTGATGGCATGATGGATCGAACCCGAAGCAGGCCTTTACCACAGGGCGATTTGAACACCATGAAGGCATTAATTTTTGCCTTGTTTCTGGTCGCTATATCGATGTCAATCCTGATATTGTATGTGAACCTGCTGACGGCATTGTTGACCTTTATTGCCCTGATTGGCTATGCCGTTATCTACACAATGTTTCTTAAGCGAACGACCCCACAGAACATCGTGCTTGGTGGTGCTGCTGGTGCAGCCCCTCCGATACTTGGCTGGACCGCTATGACGGGGGAAATCCATTCAGACGCTTTAATTCTGTTCCTCATCATTTTTATCTGGACCCCGCCTCATTTCTGGGCCCTGGCAATACGCAGACGAGAAGAATATGCACGAGCAGGAATACCGATGTTGCCCGTAACACATGGCGTTGCTTTTACTAAACTACAAATTTTGCTTTATACAGTATTGCTGGTTGCGGTAAGTGTCTTGCCATTCATTTCCCAGATGAGTGGTCTGATCTATTTGACGGGTGCCATTGCATTAGGTATTGGTTTTCTACGTAACTCAATTGCCTTGTATCGTTCGGATTCAGACAGGTTGGCGATGAGGACGTTTGGCTATTCCATATTTTATTTAAGTGTCTTGTTTGCTTTTTTACTTATGGATCATTACGCTCGTTTAATATTCCGTGCATTTATAATGTAATATTAAACCTAAAAACCGCAATTGATCGCCATCAAATTAAAATTATGTATCATAAACCAGAAACATATCCTGTTTTAGCAATTTACACTCTGGGTGAATCCTCCTATGCATTTGATCGCACGTTTTTTAGGCTGATTTGCTTGACGGCAAAAGCCTTACGTAGAATCGCTGGTTTTTGCTCCTGCAAAACCAGCATACCGTACGTCCTGTACATTTATAAATCGTCGCTCCGGACGTCCTGTCCTCCCGCGACATACACTCCATCCATGGAGATAACTATGCGCGTCTTTTTAATCGGCGCAACTGAGCCTAATAAAAGCACACTCAAACGCGATCAACTGCGGTTTCTAGGTTAAATGCCAGCGAGTTTTTCGAAAGCAATTACCATAAGGGTTTTATTAATATTCGGGTTTATTCTGCTCGGGTTCGGCGCCTCAACAGCACTAAGCGAATATATAAAAAAACCGATATCACCACAATCTCCGGGAACAACTGCAACGGTATTGCCAGAACCTTTAGAAATCCCGGAATTTAACTTACAGGATCATACTGGTCAGGTCTTTGTGCGGGATAATTTTAAAGGCAAGTGGACGCTGATATTTTTTGGCTATACGCACTGTCCGGACGTCTGTCCTATGACATTATCCGTGCTGGATACTACCTACAAGAACTTACAGCAATCAGGAGAAGATACCATGCCACAGGTGGTCTTTGTTTCAGTTGATCCTGAGAGAGATAGTAAAGATGTGCTTGCTGAATATGTGACTTATTTCAACCCTGAATTTTTAGGCGTGTCAGGTGAAATGGATCAATTACAAGCATTGATTAAATCATTAGGTATATTTTTCAGCGCGGAAATAGAAAATTCTGCTGAGGCAACGAATAGTTATCAGGTGAACCATAGTGTTTCAATATTACTTATTGATCCAGGGGCCAGATTAAGAGCATTAATTTCCCCGCCACACAATGCAAAAGAGATCGCCGAAAACTTCACCAAGATTAGTCGTGTTTTTGCTGAATGATTGTTAACTTAATGGTTAGTTAGGGCTATTTCGGTTTGGTTCGTGGCCATATGGTCAGTATCACAATGATAACAAACAGAATGCCACCGATTATCGCAATGAGGCCACCCAGGCCCATCATGCCCATGCCCAGTATTTCCGGTAGCCGGTCCAGTCCTTGCGCAGCGCCAGCGGTCTTTCGTTGCACCCCATAGCCTCCAGACCAGGCGAGTCCAGAGATATGCATTAATTGGCCTGCGCCATAAAGATAAAGTTGTATTACGGACAGACGTATTGATGGTTGTTGATAACCCAGCAAGGGTAACAGATAGTAGCTCAGGCCGAAAAAGGCCAGCGTAATCCCGACTATAGATCCATGATAATGGGCCGGTATAGTGACATTGATACCCTGGATCATAAATCCCAATACACCACCAAAGATAAATAGACTCAGTGAGCATATCAAGGCCGCTCTGGCGATCTTGTGTCCGGCATCGGTTTGAGTGCGCCTGAATATTTGGAAGATAATCGGCAAGGTAAGGGGCACGATGAGAAGACCTGCATAAGTCATAAGTTCTGTAAACCACTTTCGGTTTTCAGGACTATCTATAGTGTTGAACAGGTACACGGATGGTGAAATCAAAGCAGGGATAGCCACCAGGGTAAGCAGCAAGGCGACAATACGTGGTGTGATGGCGATGCTGATGTTTGCAAACTTGGCCAACCATAACCAGACAACCAGTACCATCACGGTGTAACAGATCTGCAAGGTATGCCCTGCCCCCCAAAAAAGCAGTTCGTAATAATAGGCATCGATGCTATCTGTATCGAGCGATAACCATGACCCGATGAATATTAACAGGGCAATAACTGCAGATAAGGCGGCGACATCATTACCGCGTATCAACGTTGTGGTTTCACTCCAATTGTCTTGTTTGTAATTTGAACCAAAAAGACGAGTTACAGAGCGTAAACAGACACCAATACCAAACAGGCAAAGCGCAAAGATAAAAAAAGATTGTTGCAGCATCGGCACATAATTATTCAGAGAAGGGTTGGCGGGACCGGTAAAGGGCGCCAATATAATGAGGACGGTCCCGGTAATAGCAAACATTAATGCCGTACAATCAATAATTGGCGATAGCGTGCATTTATCAAGGCTCCACAGACAACAAATAAAAGAGAGAAACCAGATAAGTACCGACAAATCGACATGGACAACCAATGCAGTATGAAAAAAATCTGTCCAGGGAATAAGCGCTTGTAGTATAGGGGTACGAGAAAGCACCAACAATATTGAAAATAAACCCGATGCAGCAACAGCTCCAATGCCAAGTAATAACCAGCCACGAGCCTGGCAGGCCGAAGAGTTATCCGGGTGAGGCAAAGAGTATGAAAATTTCATGGTAATTAATTAGCTATTAGAAAATGAAATGTTCCGGCTAATAATGGAAACAAGCCAGGTTTATTGTTATTTAATTATAAGGCACCTCTAAAAATGCACTTTTTCTCCAATTGCTTCGTCAGCTCCGTACTCAAATATCCAGAGGGCACGCTGTGCCCAAGGGGCATGCTATCCTCATGTATTTGCATATACACTGCGGTTCTCGGCTTTGGCTCGAAAACTTGTTCCTGACGTTTTCTACCACCTACATCCGTGTAGGCGTTCCTGCGTCGCTCTATCTCGAGAATGTGTTCCCAACATTCTCTACCTCCTCCATCCCTGGAGTCGTCCTGTGTCCATGCAGTCGTCCGTGCGGTGCTCACCACTCACTGGGGTACCGAGGTCCTCGCACTTGAAAAAACACAATTTTTAGAGATGTTTTATATAGTGATCAAAATTTTAAATTGGTTTGTAAGGCAATTAATAATAATATAATTTTATAATGAATACAGACGATAAAAAACTAATATACATCTTCTGAATTAAATACAGTCAATACATGCCGGAAATTGTGGGCATGTCCTCTGGGATTAACACCTAATAACTAAAGGCAATAGAGACTAGAGTAATTTGTGTGAATATAAAGGCAATAAAATCCTAGAGAGTAATGATGACTGACTTGATCGAACAACGCTGTAATAGACAAATTGCTATATGGCTGATTATCTGCGCAGCAGTTATCTTTGCCATGGTTATTCTCGGAGGCGTAACACGCCTTACGCACTCCGGACTTTCCATGGTTGACTGGAAACCACTAATGGGGGTGATCCCGCCATTGAGCGATACAGATTGGCAGGACACTTTTTCTCGATACCAACAGTTTCCCGAGTACCAGAAGATCAATAAGGGCATGACCCTGAATGAATTTAAATCGATTTTTTTATTTGAATATGCCCATCGAATACTAGGACGATTAATCAGTTTGATGTTTCTATTCCCTTTCCTCTATTTTTTGTTTCGGGGATATATAAAACGCCAACTCGTACCTAAGCTGGCAATCATGTTTATCATGGGTGGATTACAAGGACTGCTTGGCTGGTATATGGTGATGAGTGGCTTGGTTGATAATCCCCATGTGAGCCAATATCGCCTTGCAGCACATCTGGGCGCTGCTGTGATAATTTATGCTTATATGCTTTGGGTCGCGTTTGGGCTGTTGCTTCCCAATGTAAATATTAACTTCAGGGAAAAACAAGCCGGACAGAAAGCTTTTGCTTTTACAATAACCGGGTTGTTGTTTTTTATGATCTTGTCCGGCGCTCTGGTTGCAGGCACACACGCAGGATTGGCTTATAACACCTTTCCGCTGATGGGAGACTCATTTATTCCAGCAAGCTTATATGCAACAGGTTGGATGGCGATGTTTGAGGACATAACAACAATTCAATTCAATCACCGCATGTTTGCCTATCTATTATTTATTCTGATCGTGAGTTTTAGTGTTATATCATTGCGTCATGGCGTAACGGTGAAAAGGCGTGTCGCAATTTATAGTTTGTTGGCATTGCTGATAATCCAACTGTCGCTAGGTATTACAACATTGCTCTACCATGTGCCCGTGGCATTGGCAGCGGCACACCAGGGCGGCGCTATATTGCTGTTTACCAGTTCCCTGTATGTAAGCCATAACCTGCAAAGTCAGGGGTAAGTCTATTTTAATATTTCCTGAACTGTATGCCTCTGTAGCGGTCTGAAATGTTATTCCAGGAGAAATAACATGCAACGTAGACAGTTTTTATTGCAAGCAGGCGGTGTTGCCGGGGCGCTAATGATCATAGGGCCTGGTGTTTTGGCCCACCCGGTTAATAAAGAATTAAATCTGTCCACTCTTGATAAATCTGATAAACAATGGCGCAAATTGGTCTCACATCGCGAATTTCACATCCTGTTTGAAGATGGAACCGAGCCAGCAGGATCCAGCCCACTTAATAAAGTAAAACAGGAAGGAACTTTTATCTGTGCAGCCTGTTATTTACCCTTGTTTGAATCAGAAACAAAATATGAGAGTTATACGGGGTGGCCGAGTTTCTACCAGCCAATAGAAGGCCGTGTTGATACCAGTCTGGATTTAAAATTGATTTGGCCCCGTACGGAATACCATTGTGTTCGTTGTGGTGGCCATCAAGGTCATGTCTTTGAGGATGGTCCAGCACCTACCGGCCTACGTTATTGTAATAACGGTCTCGCATTAAAATTTATTCCAGTCGATAAACCACTTCCTGAATTACGAGCTTAAACATGTCTCGATTATTAGTCGCTGTATTGATATACAGCATTCACCTTACCTCGTTCGCAGCGAATGATGTTGCGATCTTTGCCGGTGGTTGTTTCTGGTGTATGGAACCACCATTCGACAAGCTCGATGGCGTTATCAGCACGACATCTGGTTATACTGGCGGTACGTTAGAAAACCCGACCTATAAAAAGACTTCTTCAGGAAAGACCGGTCATTACGAAGCAGTACAAATAGAATACGATCCAAATAAAGTCAGTTATCAAAGACTGTTAGATGTTTACTGGATGAACGTCGATCCCTTCGATGCTCGTGGCCAGTTCTGCGATAAAGGCCCACAATATCGGGCCGCAGTTTTTACCAGAAACGAAAAAGAAAAAGAGCTAGCAACAAAGAGCAAACAAGTACTACAGGAAAAGCTAAAAGGTAAAGCAACCATAGTGACTGAAATACTTCCTGCAAAGGAGTTTTATCCCGCCGAAGACTATCACCAGGATTATTATAAAAAGAACCCGGTGCGTTATAAATATTATCGGTTTGGATGTGGAAGAGATAAGAGATTAAAACAGGTTCAAAAAATAATTAGTGAGAGGTAGTCCTTAAATTTTTTAATTTGTATAATTTTTATCTAAGGCGAAGTATTTAACTCAAATCTCCAGAAGACGTTTTGAGAATAAAATCAATAAAAGTGTCTTTTAAGTAAATCAAGATTACAATCTCGTTTTTTTGAAATCCCAATAAAAAGGACGTCTCATGCAGCCGATCATTTCGGTCAAAAATCTTGGCAAGACCTATGCTTCAGGTCTCCAGGCACTAAAGAATATTAACCTGGAAATTAATCGGGGAGAGATCTTTGCACTGCTCGGTCCGAACGGCGCAGGCAAGACAACACTGATTGGTGTTATTTGCGGAATTGTCAAACCGAGCCAAGGAGAAGTTATTGCGGATGGCCATAATATCATTTCGGATTT
This sequence comes from uncultured Enterobacteriaceae bacterium, assembly GCA_964392105.1. Classification (GTDB taxonomy): domain Bacteria; phylum Pseudomonadota; class Gammaproteobacteria; order Eutrophobiales; family Eutrophobiaceae; genus UBA7359. The sequence continues at coordinate 17,557 of CAYMPA010000001.1, read as the reverse complement.
TCGTGCAGCGCGATCGAAGATCGGTTTGGTGCCGCAGGAATTGTCTACCGATATGTTTGAAAACGTATGGGGTACGGTGAAATTTAGTCGCGGATTGTTTGGCAAGCCCTCGAATCCAGTCTATATCGAAAAGGTATTGCGCGATCTTTCCCTGTGGGACAAGAAGGACTCAAAGATTATGACATTATCAGGCGGGATGAAACGCCGGGTCATGATTGCCAAGGCCCTGTCGCATGAGCCAACAATTTTATTTCTTGATGAACCAACTGCCGGTGTTGATGTTGAATTACGTCGAGACATGTGGGAAATGGTTCGGGGCTTACGAGAAAATGGTGTCACCATTATCTTGACGACACATTATATAGAAGAGGCTGAAGAGATGGCCGACCGTATCGGTGTGATCAACAAGGGCGAGATTATTGTGGTGGAAGACAAGGTGGATTTGATAAAAAAACTCGGCAAGAAACAATTGACCTTGCATTTGCAAAACCCGCTGTCGCAAATTCCCGATGAACTTAACGATCATTCGTTGGAGCTTGTGGCTGATGGCAATGAACTGGTTTATACCTTCGACGCCCAGCGTGAACATACGGGTATCGCCGTACTCCTGCGACAGCTCAATGAACATGGAATCGATTTTAAGGATCTCTATTCCAGCGAAAGTTCGCTGGAGGAAATCTTCGTCAATCTGGTGAGGACAAAACAATGAACATCTACGCAATCAAGGCAATATATTCATTTGAAATGGCGCGAACCAGGCGAACATTAATGCAAAGCATTGCATCGCCAGTTCTTTCAACATCACTGTATTTCGTTGTATTCGGTGCTGCGATTGGATCGCGCATGGGCGAGATCGATGGCATAGGCTACGGCGCATTTATCATTCCCGGTTTGATTATGTTGTCCTTATTAAACGAGAGCATCTCCAATTCCTCGTTTGCTATTTATATGCCGAAGTTTACCGGGACGATATATGAAGTTCTGTCGGCACCCATGTCTTATATAGAAATCCTGATCGGTTATGTCGGGGCTGCGGCCACCAAGTCAGTCATCCTGGGTTTGCTTATTCTGTTAACCGCACGTTTGTTTGTCGATTACGAGATCGCATATCCTCTATATATGTTCTGTTTTCTCGTGTTAACTGCATTAACCTTTAGCTTGTTTGGTTTCATACTCGGTGTCTGGGCAGATAATTTCGAGAAACTACAAATCGTCCCGATGATGATCGTTACGCCCTTAACCTTTCTGGGTGGCAGCTTTTACTCGATTAATATGTTGCCGCCACTGTGGCAAAAGATTACGTTATTTAATCCAGTTGTGTATTTGATCAGTGGTTTCCGCTGGAGTTTTTATGGCGTCGCAGATGTAAATGTGTTTATCAGCCTGGGGATGACTTTGATCTTTATGATGCTATGTCTAGGAACAGTGTGGTGGATTTTTAAAACAGGGTATCGATTGAAGTCATAATTTAAAGGCAGTAAAAAATCTTTTTAATATAGAGAAGATTTTTTATATAGCTTTGATCGAAACCTTAAGGCGCTGTATAGACTTCAGTATCAGGATGGAATGCATGCCATGCAAACCAATAACTAATAGTAGTGGGCAACTCTTTGCCATCATTAGTCAGTACACGACCGGTTCGATTGCTTACATCGTAGCGCACATGTAATCTATGCCCGGCAACACTGTCCTGTATGTCACCGTTAGAACGTGACAATTCTTTGAAGGGGTAAGCCTTGTTTATTCCATTCAAACTCAGACCAATAATCAGTTCTTTCGGATGATAACGCGGGTCTATCCTGCCAACTGAAAAGTAGAGTTCTGTGCTGTTTTCATAACCAGCGTAGGGCGAACGCTTATAATTCCGCCGGCTACCGGTATCAGTGGATAACACCAGTGTATCAGGATGCCGGTTGCGCCATTCATTCCAGGTGGTATGGGACATAACAATCTGCCGCAAGCGCTTGCCGCGCAGCGGCCCGGTAATGGCCTGTTTCATGATTTGTGACCAAAGCGAATCGGTCTCCCGGTCATAGAGCAGCACATCGCTTTTGTATAACAATCCCGATACTCCGAAGTTGTTTACGGAGCCATCTATAGAAGCCAGAAAAGCCATACCGGTTCCGCATAATGGACAATAACTGACGACAATGGTTTCTTGGCCAACCTTATCATTGACGATTTCGTGATAATTGAGGATCTTGATCGCATAGGCCTTGCGAACGCCGTTACGATCGATTCCAAGGACACGGTCGTCATCATTAAGAAACTTTACATCGTCGGCAGCAATAAAATGCGGTTGGTCAATCGCAGGAATACCGTCACGTGGTGGACCGCCGTGTTCAATCTCTTCAACAGGTACCAGCGCGTCGCTTAGATCGAACCCGTTTGTGGGACCCGCATAAAGCATGTGTGGCCCCATGACATATAACAGTGCTACTGCCAGGAGAGGATAAATCACCCAACGTGTCCAGGGCGTGGAAAGCAATGTGAAGTTCCAGGACATTATTATCTTTCGTATCAGTTCCAGTACTGGATGTTGGATTGCTTTTTAGACGCATCAAGGACAGGCAAGTTCGCAAAAAATTAATTAATTTCCTTAACTGCCTACCCGTCTCTATATATACGACCAGTTTTCATACATCGCGGCTTGCCCATGATAAACACCACTATGATCTACAATATTCCAAACAGTGGCATCCTCAATAAGGAAACGCTTGCCGGTTGACGTGATCCTTACGCCGCTATAATCATTGATATAACCATCTGTGTTGACTCGTGTCAGTAATTTATCACGTTCATCACGACTTATAGCTTCAGCAGATTCTTGTGATTGGAGTCGAATGAATTGTTCCCATTCCAGGTTAAATAATTCAAGCGCCGCTTTATTGCCGAAATTAAAGATCGGAATATCTTCCGTGCCGTGTGAGACTAGGACGAAAGGCGCGTTGAATAAATCAAGAATCAATTGAACAGGGTCTTCCCGAGCAGCAACAAGCGGTCGACCGGTCCAGTGCTGAAAACTGAAACACAGAAGATGACCGTGTTTCTTATAAAAACCATTATTAAAATCAGGTTGCGACATGAATTAAATATAATATTCAATTTTCTGAATCATTATTTATTTCTCCATCATTTTCACAGGCCTTTAATGCTACTTTGGTATTAATTAATTCCACATTCGTGATTTTTGTTTTTTATTAGTGAGAGTTAATTTTATCATTTGATTACAATTGGTACATCCATGTTCATCGCCCTGTGCGGCACAGTGGTCTATTCTCTATTTAGGGTGTTTACCCAGAGTTAAAAAGCAGCAGGAGAGGATAGTGTCTGAAACATCAAATATGATCTGCCCGGCCTGTCAAACATTTCAGCCACGTGCAGAGGTATGTACTAAATGCGGAGTTGTTATTTCCAAGACAATAAAACCGCCACATGCCGAGGCAAGTAAACTATGCACATCAAATAACAGGAAATTTTCAGTGGTGACCATTACAGTAGCTTTGCTTATCGTTATTCCAATACTCGGACTTGTTCTGTATTCAGGAGAAGACAATAAGGACCGCGATACCAGCGAAAATGCTTCATCTGCTAGTGAGTGGAAACCAGAACAAAAAAACATGAGTGATATCGACAGGGTTGCTGCATTCAATCCCGGTGTTGCAAACAATATCCAGCGTCAACAGGTACTTGCTAAACTACATTCTTTGAAAACAATGTTGTATATGCTTGGTACAGAAGATGATGAACCGCCCAGTAATGAAGAAGGACTGCCGGTTCTGGTTGATAAGGGTTACCTGAAACAGAACGAAATCACTGACGAATGGGGAAATACGTTTGAATATCGCCTGGAATGGGGCAAGGAAGATGCCTTCTGGAAAGAGTATAAAATATTTGTACATTCCAGAGGGCCGGACGGCATTTCCGGCAATGCTGATGATATTGGAATGCCTTGATAAATATTATTTTGTGATCTGATATGAAGTATTATCGTATCATAAGTAAAGTTATAGTTTGTTACTAAAGATGATTATACGTAATGCCATTAAATTTCTATCTATAATTACCCTATGAAACTCTATCTTGTTCAACACGGTGAGGCTGTATCAAAAGATGTAGATCCGGGACGCTCCCTGAGTCCGCAAGGTGAGGTTGATGTCAGTAAGATGGCTGAATCCCTGAGGGTATCCGGTCTTACAGTAAACAGGGTTTTGCACAGTAGCAAGATGCGGGCTCATCAAACTGCGGAAATATTTAGAGAGGCGCTGTTGATCAGCGGTGAAGTTGAAGTTATTGATGGTATCAATCCAAACGATCCGGTACAGGACTTCTCCCTCAGGACGCATAAATTCAAACACGATACCATGGTAGTCGGTCACCTGCCTTTTATGACAAAAATGGTTTCATATCTGTTAACCGGAAATGAAGACATGGTAATCGTTGCCTATAAACCGGGGAGTGTTGTATGCCTTCAACAGGATCCCGAAGAACACTGGCAAATCCAGTGGATGCTGCGTCCGGATACACTCTGATTTAAGAACAAAAGGTCAAGTGCTCTGACCCTTTGACTTTCGTCAGATCTTTGTCTTTTCTATTTTGATCTCACGTAATGTAATAATTAAAGTATAAGCTGCGGGAATCAGAGGCAAGGCGGCCGTGTACATGCCTGATACATAGTGGAATGTACCATATTCCATAAAGGGGAAAATATAATGTGCTAATTCAGCCATGGTCATGGCGACAATAAAGAAACTCAGGAAGTAATAACCCAGTTGTGTTTTTTTCAATAATAAAATAGCTCCTGCAACCCACATGGCAGGCGCAAGGAAAGCAGCAATAGTAAGAAAATTTTCTTCTGGTACATGGAAGCCAAATATATCTGTTACGGCAACTTCAAAGTCAGTCAAATACTCTTCATATACATGAATAATAAAAAGTATCACGGTGAATAAATAGGGAATGATAACCCTAAGTGGATCAATAGGTGTCTTGTAAGTGGTAAATAGCCACAAAACAAAACCACCAATAGAGGCGACTGAAAAAACAACTGCCGGTATCTTGCCCATGAGAAAATACGCCATGCTGACGAAGGCGATAATGAAGAATAATACAATGATGACTGTTGTTTTATTGTTCATAGCGAATAATTGTAGTTTATTTTGATTAGATTCGTATCTGATGCCATTATCCGTTTTTGTGGCCACTGTTTTTGGGGTGCATAAATATATAGCTCAACCAGCAGGTCAAGAGACCTTTCCAGTGTCATATTTACTTCGTAAAAGTATTGTTTTACTTGGTCAATATCAATCTCTAATATCTCAGGATTAACCACATTAATTTTTTGCATTATCTAACCCAAAAGAACCCGTAATTTCCATGCACGATATCAGCATACTTGCCATTATCTGGATAAGCGTTTTTATTGCTTCATTCCTTGCCTATCGCACCCGCTTAACACCGGTGCTTTGGTATCTGTTTTGCGGTGCGGTAATGGTGAATTTAGGCTTACTGCCTAAAGTGATGCCGGTGTTTATTACTGATTTTGCGGAGCTGGGCATTATCATCATTATGTTTGCGCTCGGTTTTGAGGAAGAAACGGAGAACTTTGTCGGCAGTATCAAACGCAGTTGGGGAATTGCTTTTTTCGGCGCGCTTGCGCCATTTATCGTCGCTTATTTTGCAGCAATGGTATTTTGGCAGGATGTAAATGCGGCGCTGTTATGTGGTTTAGCCATGACGGCAACGGCGGTGTCGCTCACCATGGTTTCGCTCAAAACCGAGGGTTTGAGCAAAATACCCGCCGCTACTGCCATTATGACTTCTGCTGTGTTGGACGATATCGCTTCGCTGGCGCTGGTGGCGATTATGGTGCCTATAGCCACCGGGGAAGCCACTGTCAGTCGGGATGGTATATTGCTGGTGGTTGGTAAGGCCGTTTCATTCTTTGTAATCGTCACATTTATCGGCGCCTGGTTGTTCCCGACCAGTGATGGCTTCTTGAAAAAGTTACCCCTGGTTGGAAAATTAAATTTGCGCCGCTTACTTGCGATGGCCGAGGGTGAATATACTGTGCTGGCGTTGCTTTTGATCGCGGTATTGGTTGGTTTACTGGCCCATGAATTTGGTTTCCACCCGGCCGTGGGTGCCTATATGGCGGGGCTGATTATTCATCGGGAATACTTTGTATTTCACGAGCATCGCCAGGTGGATTTTCATCAGCATGCGCAACAAGTTGTCGATAATGTTGCATTCACGTGGATTGGACCTGTGTTCTTCGTTACCCTGGGTACGCATTTGGTTTTCGAAACCGGGATATTTATTACAGTGCTGCCCTTTGCGCTGATTTTATTCGTCGGATTATTTGTTGGCCAGATTCTTTCTGCAAGCTTGGCGGCAAGATACACAGGTAATTTTGATTGGCCGGCGAGCCTGATGATTGGCTTTGGCATGCTTGGCCGTGCTGAACTGGCCTTTCTGGTGATGGATATCGCTTTTGTGCAGCACAGTATTATAAGTACCGAAACGTTCTATACTTTGATGTTGACAACGTTTTTACTGAATGTCTCAGTGCCGCTTACTATACGTTGGTGGAAGGGCCGCTTCGGCCATACTATGGCGCCAGGCTAGGATAAGGGTCCGACTCGAATTATTTGCCTTTATAACGTCTCATCGAGAAATTTTGTAAAGCGCTGCCAGGATTGTTTATCTGCATCCTCTCTGTAATGATCAGAACCAAACACAGTAAACGCATGTGGTGCTCCACCGTAGCTAATCATTTCATGCGAAACTTTGGCCTGCTCCAGTTCGCTACCAAGCTTGGCAAAATCATTCATCGTTATGGCTGTGTCAGCGCTACCATGTAAAATAAGCACGTTGCCTTTTGTTTTAGAATAATCCTGACCGGAAGGTGTGCTCAGGCCGCCATGAAAGGTAACAAAGCCTTTCAGGTTTGCACCTGATCTTGCGAGTTCAAGTACCGCAGCCCCACCAAAGCAGTATCCCATTGCGATAGCATCATTGATATTGGCGCCATTAGATTGTGCCGTTTCCAATGCACCGTTTAATAAAGAACGCATCTTTGCTCGATCTTTATACAATGCGCCAGTATGTTGTCGTTTGTCTTTAACTTCCGTTGGCCTAACGCCTGCACCAAACAAGTCAGCAGCAAAAACAGCATAACCTAAATCCGATAACATCTCAGCGCGTTGCACTTCGTAATCAGTCAGGCCGTCCCAGTCATGTATGAGCAATACCAATGGCGCATTAACAGCAGGTGATGTGTAATAACCTTCAAAGGCTTCACCGTTCACCTCATAGGAAACAGATTTTCCTGTAGCAAGCACAGAAGTAGAAAATACTAACAGGAATAGAAATGTAGTAATAAATTTCATTTTTTATACCATCGCTGCTTTCATTGCATCCATTGTTTCCGAGAACGAGCTATGAACGTTCTTATAAAAGTCTTCGTTCATTAATTTTTTTCGCCATTTATCAACATGGGGATATTCTGTTATATCTACTTCAATAACTTCGGCTGGATCAACGGTTGCCAGGAGACAAAAGTCAGCGATGGACATGGTATCGCCTACCAGAAAAGCCGAAGTTTCCAATTGGCTATTAATAACTGTAAGAAAACGTTTTATAAAGTTATAACCATCCTCTAATGATCGTTCATCAACCTCTGCATCGACGATGTGGGCAAGGATCTTGTTAAATAAAACCTTGTTAAAACCATTAGCGAGGTGAATGGTTGTAAAATCGAGCCATTTATCAACTTCTGCCTGGGCAATAATATCGTTCGGGTAAAAATCGGAGTTATGTTTGCGGCAAAGATATTTCATGATGGCATTACTCTCAAATAACACAAAGCCGTTATCATCAATCACGGGTATTTTACCGGCAGGATGCATCTTAAGGTAAGACTCGGTCTGGGTTTCCCCCGCTATTGGATTGACTCGGATGAACTCGTATTCCAGGTTCATCGCGTTTAAACAAAATCGAACCCTGTTTACCGGGAATGATAATTCTAATCCGTATAGCTTGATCATAAGATTCACCTTGTTGTTATTAATTATTAATTTAGACTTTATTTATTATAAGAGTTTCAGTTAGTAGCTATTATTAAAAGTTTTATATAAATTTTTGACATTGATTTAGCCTTCAGCGGCGAGGCCGCTGCTCATTCGCATCAATGCGATTGCAGTATAAGTACGTCCGTGTACAAAACTTTTTTCAAAAAGAAGTGCCCAAGACGACATACAAGGATGTATTAGTGTCGCGAGAGGACAGGAGTCCGAATCGACTAACTTACTCATAATGCCTTGGTCTTCGAATACCCTCATTACTTAATGTCGCTAACGCGTCGCGCATAGGGGCTTCCTGACCCGATGCGCTAAAATAGACGTCCTGTCTATTTTACGCTATCAATATTAAATAATTCGGCAAAGCATACGGAGGGTAAAAGTTTTCAAGTACTCTGACCACTTGATTATTGTTATTTGCTTTTTAAAGTTGTTACTGCCCATTCTTGACGTGTATCTTCCAAATTCATTTTTTCATATACGTTTTCACTAATATTTTTTCATATTCAGCTTTTTTCTTTGATCCATTTCAGGGTCTGCATCTGTTGGAGCCCATTTGTGCAAATAAATAACTTTTTTGATTATTGCTTGCACTAATTCTTTTGCACAACCAAAACATGGTTGCATAGTGGTATATATTGTCGCATTTTCAACGGCTATACCGAATCTTGCTGCTGAAAGCAATGCATTTTGTTCTGCATGAACACATATACATAAATCATAACCAGTACCTGAAGTAAACTGTCCATTTGGATTTTTACAACGTAAAAAACCCCTTCTAAACAGTTAGTCATACCTTCTGGGACACCATTATATCCAGTAGATACAACTCGATTTTCTTTTACTATAACAGCACCAATTCTATTTACCGTACAGTTTGCTTTTTGTCTTACAGCAAAAGCGATTCCCATTTAGTATTCATCAGTTGAAGGCAGCATTTCATCAGTCATAAACTTTTCTCTAATAGATTAAAAAAGTAAATTTCTAATTAATATTTACACAATCAAAAATGGCCCCGGAGGGCCATTTGTTTATTTGAGTGTTCATCCTTGATATTTCCTATATCAAGTTGGTGATGTTTATGTTGCTATTGTTTCCCGCAATTTTTTCATTGCGTTGTTTTCGATCTGTCGGATGCGTTCTGCGGATACCTCATGTACGGCAGCGAGTTCGTGCAGGGTTGCCTTGTCTTCGGCTAACCAGCGTTTGGCGATGATGTCTTTACTGCGATCATCGAGTAAAGCAAGTGCGGTATGTAATGCGTTCTGGTCTTCATCTTTGGCTTGTGCGGTTTCGATCAATTCTTCCGGGCCAGCGCTTTTGTTTTCCAGATAGTAGGCTGGTGCATAAACTGATTCGTCATCATCATCATCGGCATAAACATCAAATGATGTGTCGTAGTTGCTCAGGCGTTTTTCCATTTCCAAAACTTCACTTGGTTTTACGCCAAGGTCTTTTGCAACTTCGTTGACTTCTTCCTGGTTTAACCAACCCAAGCGTTTTTTTGATGAACGCAGGTTAAAGAATAATTTTCGTTGTGCCTTGGTTGTTGCAACCTTAACGATGCGCCAGTTACGTAAGATAAATTCATGCATTTCGGCACGCACCCAATGTACGGCGAAAGATACGAGTCGAACACCCACGTCCGGATCAAAACGTTTTACCGCTTTCATCAGACCGACATTGCCTTCCTGGATCAGGTCGGCTTGTTGTAGACCATAACCGCTATAACCCCGGGCAATCTTTACGACAAAACGGAGATGCGCCATAACCAGACGACGCGCTGCTTCGAGGTCATTTTCGTCTCGAAGGCGTCGGGCCAAGACCTGCTCTTCTTCCAGAGACAGGATAGGCACCTGGTTGACTGAAGAAATATAACTTTCAATCGATCCCGTTGGTAATGCTAATTGTAGGTTTGTTAGCTGATTCATGGTTCTCATTCCTAATAATTAAATCGGCTCTTATAATTGAAATTTTAGCACTCTTGATATATGAGTGCTAATTTTTTGAAAGGTTCAATCCGAATGCTGTTGTAAGTATTTGATATTTATTGCTATTATACAGGCTCAATATCACGTATATGACGCTTAACGGCTATCCAGGAGCCAAATAATCCGAGGGCAATACCTATTCCGAGCAGGATCAGGGTATTACAAAAGCCGAGGCCGATGAGCTGAAAATCACTGGCGTAGAGGTTGGCCAATTGCTTTACCGGGCCGCGTAGCATTTGCATTGAAATGGTAATGAGTAACCAGGCGATGATGCTGCCAAAGATGCCATACCAGAGTCCGCTGTAGAGAAAGGGTCGTTGAATAAAGCTATCTGTTCCACCAAAGAGTTTGGTTATTTCAATTTCAGCACGACGGTTATAAATTGCGAGTCGAATTGTATTACCGATGATCAACAACACAGCAACGGCGAGTAGAGTTGAAAGAATAACAATGACACGGTTAATAATGTCCAGCAGATAAAGCAAACGTTTTATCCACATGCTATCGTACTGTGCACTATCCACCTCTGGCATGGCTTCCAGTTTTTTTATTAAACTTTCGGTTCGTGTTTCATTCATGTTCTCGAGCGTTGGTTTAACCAATACAACGTTCGGTAATGGATTTTCATCAAGTGTATTGAGCGCATCAGCAAAGCCGGACAGTTTTTGATATTCAATAAGTGCATCAGCACGTTTGATTAATATCGTTTTACTGATGGATTTATGTTCAGAAATTTTATTAGCAAATTCTGTTGCTTGTTCATCACCGATTTCATTTTGTAGGAACAAGGTAATTTGTGATGATCCGTCCCAGCTTGAAGAAACAAACCGGACATTGTCGAGTAATATATAAAAACTGGCAGGTAATGCGAGTGATATACCAATCACAGCAGTTGTTAAGATATTACTGATCGGGTATTTAACATATTGACCCAGACTAAAGATAAGCGCCTGTGCATGTTGTAACAGCCACATGTCAAAGCGACGTTTGAATTCGCTCTTAAAGCTTTTACCAGGCAGGGTATTTTTTTTCTTGTTTGCCGGTTTCATTCTTCTATGGGTGTCCCGGCGTGGGTTAATATGCGGCCCGTCTTAAGAGTAATGATGCGCTTATGCAAACGTTTAATCATATCAAGGTCATGACTTGCAATGAGTACGGTCACACCTACCTGGTTGAATTGTTCAAAGAGTTTCATTGTGTCCCAGGACAATGCGGGATCAAGATTACCAGTGGGTTCGTCCGCCAGTAATACTGCAGGTCGATGTACTACTGCACGCGCTACACCAACGCGCTGTTGTTCACCACCCGATAGTGCCAACGGGCAGCTATTCACCTTTGGCAACAGGCTGACTTTATCTAATGCGGCTTGTACGCGTTTGCGTATCTCTTGATGACGATAACCTGCAATAACCAAAGGCAAGGCAACGTTATCAAATACGGAACGGTCATGAAGCAGCCGATGATCCTGAAACATAAATCCAATATGTCGTCTGAATAATGCGATACGACGATTGCGCACACGTTCCAGGTTTTGACCATTAATAATGATCTGTCCACGGGTGTGGCGATCGATTAATGCAACTAAACGTAATAAAGTACTTTTACCGGCACCTGATCGACCAGTGATATAAACCATTGCACCCTGTTCAATATGCAGGTTGATATTACGTAAGGCTTCATTACCGCCCGGGTAAGTCATATGTACGTTAGTAAATCGAATCATGTGTCACTTACCAGTAAGGCATCGATAAATTCAGAGGCATTAAACGGTCTTAAGTCTTCAAGCTGTTCACCAACACCGATAAATCGAATAGGAATATTTAATTCATCTGCGATTGAAAAAACAATACCGCCTTTTGCTGTGCCGTCCAGTTTGGTTAATACAATACCATCTACCCCAATAGTCTCGTTAAACTGTTTTGCCTGGATTAATGCATTCTGTCCGGTCCCGGCGTCTAAAACCAGTAATACTTCACTTTGTAAGTCCGCATCAAATTTATTACCTATACGATGGATCTTTTTCATTTCTTCCATCAGGTTTTCCTTGTTGTGCAGTCTTCCAGCAGTATCAGCAATTAATACATCAATATTTTTTGCCCGGGCTGATTCCAGTGCATCGTAAATAACTGCGCCAGAATCCGAGCCATTTGATTGTGCAACAACATTAATATTATTACGCTCACCCCATATCTGTAATTGTTCAATCGCTGCTGCGCGAAAGGTATCACCCGCAGCCAGCATGACACTTTTACCTATTGTCTGTAATCGTTTGGCAAGTTTACCGATAGTGGTTGTTTTGCCAACGCCATTAACACCGACTACCAGGATCAAATAGGGTTTGTTTGTATTGTCTGGAATAATTAGTGCTTGCTCTACCGGTTCAAGTGCCGGCAACAATACCTGTTTTAATTGTTCAAGCGGGTTAGTTTCAGAATTCTTATTTGATTCTGCTTTTAATAGCTGGATTACCTGATCAGTCGTTTTAATACCGATGTCTGCCAATAGCAGCCGATCTTCGAGTTCTTCGAGGGTGGCATTATCGATGATGGTTTTCTTTCGACTAAAAAGACTACCAAACAGGCCATTACGAGTACGTTGCAGGTGATCGGAGAGTTTAGATACCTCGGTTTTACTACCAGTTTTCTTATCGTCGCCTTTTTTCTTTAAACCAAACACAAAAGTAAAATATTTTAGTATGCTGTGAGAGTTGCGGTATCCTACCATTAACCCGTATGTTGCACGAGTTGGCGAGATGCTCACGTCGGGCTGGCGCGTTATGCGTGGCAGTAGATATGCTCCTGCATGTTCTGCACTTCCACCTTCCATGGTGGTCGTGCCGCGACCATAATCATAGCCGTAGCTCTGGTGGAGGGAGCATGTGCACGCATAACGTGTCAGAATCAGTGAGGACTCTTTAAGCGAAATGCTGAGTACGAACCAAAGATTATTAATCAATGTTAAAATCTCTATTGGAATACAACTTTGGCTCTGTTACTAGTGTACTCGTGCAACATGCGGGTCAAGTGATATCGAACTCATAAAGAGAAATATCATCTATATAGCGTACATCACAGAAATTTAATCCCGAAATAAAAGATAAATCTAAAAAATGAAATATTATTGGCGATCTCTAAATAACGCTTTTCTTGGCCTGGTTTTAATAATGCCGGGGCTTGCAACAGCAAATGTCCACGAATATCAGCTGAATAATGGTCTTAAGATCCTGGTTAAGGAGGATCATCGTGCCCCTGTCGTTGTTTCCCAGATATGGTACAAGGTTGGTGGTAGCTATGAGCATGACGGAATAACCGGAATATCCCATGCCCTTGAGCACATGATGTTCAAGGGTACAGAAAAATTTCCCGCCGGTGAGTTTTCTCGCATCATTTCAGAAAATGGCGGTCGTGATAATGCCTTCACTGGTGCTGATTACACGGCCTATTTTCAAACTCTGGAAAAATCACGATTAGGCACCAGTTTTGAACTGGAAGCAGATCGTATGCGTTTTTTAACACTGCCCGATGATGAATTTTTAAAAGAGATAGAAGTTGTCAAGGAAGAACGTCGCTGGCGTACCGAAGATAAACCCAAGTCCTATGTTTATGAAGTTACAAAGGCAACGGCATATCAAACCAGCCCTTATCGTTTCCCAATAGTTGGCTGGATGCAGGATTTGAATAATATGACGATTGACGATTTAAGGAACTGGTATCAGAAATGGTATGCACCGAATAATGCAACCCTTGTTGTTGCGGGCGATGTAAACCCGGATGAAGTTTATGCATTGGCCCTGCACTACTTTGGATCATTACCTGCGGGTAAAACTATCACAATGAAGGTGCAGGAAGAAGTTGAACAACAAGGGACAAAACGGGTAAAAGTAAAACGTCCAGCGGAGCTGCCTTATTTAATGATGGCATATAAAACGCCCGTAGTTAGACCGGGCAGTGAAGATCAAGACAATTGGGATTGGGAACCTTATGCTTTGGAAGTGTTGGCCGGGATTTTAGATGGAGGCAATAGTGCTCGCATTGAAAGTCGATTAGTCAGGGGAATTGAAGTAGCTGCGGTGGCAAGTGCAAGTTATAGTATGGCATCACGACTGGATAATTTATTTATGTTATCGGGTACGCCTGCGCAAGGTAAAACCATACAAGACCTTGAAGTGGCATTTCGTAAAGAGATACTAGACCTGCAAAATAAACCAGTGACCGAAGAAGAACTTCAACGCGTTAAGGCGCAGGTTATTTCCGGCGATGTCTATGAAAAGGACTCGGTTTTTTATCAAGCAATGATAATCGGTACATTGGAGACAGTTGGTTTGTCCTGGCATCTGGCAGATAAATATGTTGGTCGTGTTAAGGCCATAACCGCTGAACAGGTAATGGAAGTAGCAAAAAAATATTTGATTAATGATCGACTTACTGTATCTGAACTTGATCCATTGCCAATTGAAACCAAGCCGAGGCATTCGGCAGGAGGGCATAGACGTGCACACTAAATTTATCCTCCTTTTATTAATAAGTATCACGTGCTCAGTACAAGCATCACCCAAGATTGAAAATTGGAAAACCAGTAAAGGCACTGAAGTTTATTATGTACATGCCCCGGAATTACCCATGGTAGATATACAAATCGTTTTTGATGCGGGTAGTAGTCGTGATGCTGATTTACCCGGGTTGGCTTTGTTAACTAATGGATTATTAAGTCAAGGTGCAGCGGGACTTGATGCAGATACGATTAGTTATGGTTTTGAATCTCTTGGCGCTGTTTATGGATCAGATGTGGATTATGACTCGGCATCTGTGCAATTAAGATCACTAATAGATGATGCATTATTGACTAAAGCAATCGAAAACCTGAAACGGGTTGTATCAAAACCAGATTTCCCAAATGATGCACTGGAGCGTAGACGTTCACGGATGCTGATTGGATTAAAATCAAAACAACAGTCACCGGGCGCTCTGGCAAAAGATGCATTTATGAGTGCGATATACCAGTCACATCCGTACGCCAATCCAAACGATGGTACTGAAGAAACTGTTAAGGCCATCAAGCGCAAGGACATAACAGCATTTTATAAACAATACTATGTTACCAATAATGCCATGGTTGCAATTGTTGGTGCAGTCGAACGCAAGCAGGCTGAGCAAATTGCAGAAGAGTTAACGGCTGATCTTGATGAAGGTGAAAAAGCCAGACCGTTGGCAGAGGTTAAAGCCCTGGATAAACCTGACAGGATATTTATTGAGCACCCTTCTTCTCAAACACATATCCTTGTTGGCCAGCCAGGCCTTAAACGTGGTGATCCGGACTATTTCCCACTTTATGTTGGAAACCACGTGCTTGGTGGTGGTGGTATGGTGTCGCGTTTGTTTGAAGAAGTCCGGGAAAAACGTGGTTTGTCTTACAGTGCCTACAGTTATTTTTCACCCATGCGTTTTAAAGGTCCTTTCACTGCGGGTCTACAGACCAAAACAGATCAAGTTGATGAAGCACTTTCTGTGTTAATGGAAAATATTAACATTTATATTGAAAATGGCCCGACCGATGAAGAGTTGGTAGCGGCGAAAAAAAATATTACAGGTGGCTATCCATTACGCATTGATAGTAATAAAAAGATTCTTAGTTATGTTGTTGTCATTGCATATTACAAGTTGCCGCTTGATTATCTGGAGACCTTTAATGCAAAGGTAGAAGCAGTAACAATTGAACAAATCAAAGATGCTTTTAAACGTCGATTGACTCCGGATAAACTTGTTACGGTAATGGTTGGTACTCCAGCAGAAGATAAGAAAGAAGGATCCTGAGTTTTTGGTGAGCCCGCATTTATCTCTACCCTTCTACTGTGGACGCCGATCTGCTCGTTATGACGGAGCGTCCTCCTTGCAGACGGTTCGATGTAGTGTTGGCTACGCCCTGTTGGACACCGTCCCTGGTGTCCACCCTTCGGTCGCCCTTTGTGCGACCCGTTTCGCTCCTGACGAAACGGTCACTGTCTTTCAGTCCGTGCGCTCCGTCATAACGACATCTCAACGCCCTTGTTACGAACGGTAGAGATAAATGCGGGCTATCCCTGGTAAGATTCGCATTATTGCTGGCAAGTGGCGTGGAAGAAAACTAGATGTAATTGACTCGCCGGGTTTACGACCCACTCCCGATCGACTTCGCGAAACGCTATTTAACTGGATACAACAAGAGATTGTTGGTGCACGTTGTCTGGACTTATTTGCCGGTACAGGCGTGCTTGCTTTTGAAGCACTTTCGCGTGGGGCAGCAGAAGTGATCATGGTTGAATCCAATCCCAAAATAATCGAATCATTAAAACAACATGCAGAAACCCTGGGAAGTGAAAACCATACGATTCAACTTGCGGATGCGATAATCTGGCTTAAGCAAGGAATAAAAGGGTTTGATATTATCTTTCTTGATCCCCCTTTTGGTCAGGGCTATATCGAAAAATGTTGTGCTACGATTATTGAAGAATCGTTGTTGAATGATAATGGTTTGGTTTATATTGAATCTGAGAAGAATATAACTGTACCTTCAGCCTGGAAAATCAAGAAACAAACGAAGGCAGGAAGGGTACAATCAAAATTAATAGAGAGAGCTTAAAATGCACTTTTTCCTCGATAACATTGTCAGCGCCGTGCTCAAATACACAGAGGGCACGCTGTACCCAAGGTGCATGCTATCATCATGTATTATTTATACACTCCGGTTTTGCGCAGGGAGCTCACCCCTCAAGGGGGTACCGAGGTCCTTGTTCTTAAGAAAAAATCACTATTTTAAGAATCATTCTTTCAATATATAAAGGAATAAGAATGGTTACAGCAATATATCCTGGCACATTTGATCCGATCACAAACGGTCATGCTGATATAGCTGTACGTGCAGCAAAGTTGTTTGAAAAAGTCATCGTTGCTGTTGCTGATAGTAGGAGTAAGCAAACCTTGTTTACGATTGATGAACGTGTTGCGCTTGCAATTAATGTATTGTCCGAAATAAATAATGTCGAAGTGGTCTCATTTAGCGCCCTAGTTACAGATCTTGCGAAAAATAAAAATGCGAACGTGATTGTTCGAGGAATACGTGCAGTATCTGATTTCGATTACGAGTTTCAAATGGCTGGTATGAACAGGCAATTATATACCGAGACTGAGACAGTGTTTTTAACGCCTGCGGAAAATCTGGGTTATACGACATCCAGTCTGGTACGTGAGATAGCTTCATTAAATGGCGATGTAAGTAAATTTGTTCATCCGTCCGTTGTTGCTGCGTTAAAAGAAAAATTCTCCTGAGAGTTTTCACGGATGCTATTTTGTCCCCATACTTCGTTAATAATGTGCTCGAATACCCAAAGGGCACGCTGTGCTCATTTATTATTTATAAACTCCGCTTCTCGGCTTTGGCATCCTGCGTCGCTCTCGACTTCTGTTCCAGACTCAGTTCTACCTCCCCCATCCCTGGGGTCGTACCTCCTGC